>DATIAI010000732.1:0-5349 GCA_035458065.1 Algoriphagus sp.
TTCATGAATTCCAATTATCCCTATGGAGCCTCGGTGGTAAGGAGAGAAGTCGAAAAAGTGCTGGTGATGGTGAGGGATATGCTTTAAGTATCCGATGGTTTAAATTCTAAAAAATCAGAGTAAGTTTTCTAAACCAAATTCAGCCAGCTTATCGGCAATCGGTAGAGTTTTCAAACCTAATTCCGTCAATCGATATTCTACTTTGGGGGGAATTTCAGAATAAGCTTTTTTACTGACCAATTTATTTTCAACAAGCATATTCAATTCCTGTATTAGCATTTTTTCACTAATGCCTGGCACAGCCCTTTTAAGCTCACCATAGCGCATCACCCTTTCGTTGATTTGAAACAAAATTAGCAGCGTCCATTTACCACTCAGCAGAGAAAGAGATGCTCTAACTGGACATTTATCATTGCTAGGCGGGATTACTTTTAACTTTTTTTCCATTGATAATCAATATTTCTAACCATTTGGTAAGTACTTTACTACTAGGTAAGTACTTGTACAAAGGTAAGTGTCCTAATACCTTTGTGCAAGTAGGAAGAGTTAATAAAAGCGATGATACACGCTGAATCAAGCAAGCATTTAGCTAACAAAGCTTTTCAAATAGCGACCTATGTTTTAGAAGATAACTGTCCCGAAAATGAAAATTCAGCAAATACGAAATGCCACTTTACTAATTGAATATGCTGGTTTAAAAATTCTGGTTGACCCGATGCTTTCTGACAAAGGTACCTTGCCGGCATTCATTCCTGCCAAAACCTGGAGTTTTCAACGAAATCCACTTTTCGATTTACCTATCTCCAAACTGGGAATTGTCAAGGATGTAGACTTTGTGTTTGTGAGCCATTTGCATTACGATCATTGGGACTATGAAGCGGTCAATACCCTTCCCAAAGACATTAAACTATTTGTTCAAGACAAAACCGACAAGACCAAGATTGAAAAATCAGGCTTTACCAATGTGGAAATCCTGACTGAAAGTTCAGCTTTTGGAGAAGTAAAACTCAGCAGAACGAAAGCGCAGCATGGCGAGGGGTTTATGCTGAAATTAGCTGGATCGGTTTGCGGATTGGTGTTAAAACATCCGAAAGAGAAAACCCTTTACATCGCGGCAGATACAGTTTGGTACGAAGGGGTACAAGAAGCCATTGATCAACATCAGCCTGAAGTGATAGTGGTTAATGGAGGTGACAATCAATTTGCCTTTGGCGGCCAGTTGGTCATGAATAAGAAAAATATCCATCAGGTTCATCAGGCAATCCCAAATGCGACAATTGTAGTAAGCCATATGGAAGGGATGAATCACTATACACTTACCAGAAATGAATTAAAAGCATTCCTCAAGGAAAAGAATATTTCATCCAATGTATTGGTACCTGACGATGGAGAATTTTACTCATTCTGAACCAAACTTGTCTAGCTCCCATTTCATGGACCGCAAGTTGAGAAACACTTTTCCCCTTCTAGGTGAGAAGAGTTTTCGGTATTTATTGTTCACCCTATTTGCCTTGGTCTCATCGGGCTTTCTAAAGGCACAAGTACTTCCCAAACCTGATGCGACATTTAGGGGAAAGATTGATATCAATCCAAAGCAATCTACTGCGGATTGGCCAGAGCTGGTCAAAGCTCCTGAAGGTGCACCAAACGTAATACATGTCCTGCTCGACGATATAAAAATAATCCCCCTATGAGCCTTAAAGAGGTAAAACTGCATGTTCATATGACCTCAGTAGCCCAATCGGCGAAAGAGAATAAGGCCTAATTTTTAGCCTAAGAACGCTTCAAAAAAATTCAAACAATTTAAAATCAAATCATATGACAGCAACACAAGTAGTAGAGGCTTACTCGATAGCCCTTTCGCAAGGAGACATACCAACTGCATTTTCACATTTCAGTCCAGATGCAAAATGGCATCAGCCAGGTAAACATCAGTTTGCAGGTACAAAAAATGGATTGGAAGCCATTGGTAAAATGCTGGGTGACATGATGGGAGCTACCCAAGGCTCCTTAGTCATCAAGCCAACTGGAGCAATGATGGAAAACGGAAACCTAGTTTCATTCCCAGTTCATTTTTCTGGTAAAATCGGTAACAGAACAGTGGATATGAATGGAGTTGATTTGTTTGAAGTTGTTGACGGAAAGATTGTCCAGGTTTGGTTGTTTTCAGAAGACCAAGATGCAGAGGATGCGTTTTGGGGCTAAAAATTTCTAAAAGAAACTAGAAAAACTAAGGTGGATTGATAAAAAAAATTCAATGTCAATTCCAACAATCAAGACATAAATAGATAGGGTTTTGAGTGTAGAAAAGATTGCATACTGTGCAATCTTTTCATTTTTCCCCATAGCAAACTTTGAAACAATTGAGGGAATTTCTCCCTACAAACTAATAAGCCCTGTGCTTTTGGGAGTAATTATAGAAGAAACAGAATTTTTAAAAAAGTCATTTCCTAACATTTGAATCTCCTCGTTTGAGGCAACAAAACGGAAGTCTGATTTTTAGGTGTGAAATGATCTAGGATGCCTTTACCAGAAAAAGTTTTTCATTTTTTTCGAAAACTCTGTAAGGATTTCCCTGCCGCTTGGTCTAAAGAAGAAAAAAGCACCATACATGAAAAAGCTCTTTCTTCTTTACTTCGTCATTTTTGGAAGTTTAAATCAGGCCTTCACCCAAGGATTCGACGTCAAAGTCTCTGGCCAAGGTCCAATAATCATCCTGATTCCAGGACTATCCTCCTCGGGAGAAGTTTGGGATGAGACAGTCGCCGATCTCTCTAAAACCTTTGAATGTCATGTTTTGACTTTACCGGGATTTGCAGGAAACCCGGCCATCGAAATGCCAGATGGATTTCTCAACACCATGGAAAGCTTGATCTCAGAATACATCAACAAACAAAATGAAAAAGTCACCTTAATCGGACACAGCCTGGGCGGATTTCTCTCGCTCAGGCTGTCCCGGAGCCTCCCTGAAAAAATTGATCGCGCCATCATCGTCGACTCCTTTCCCTTTTACTCCGCTGCCTTTAATCCCACTGCCTCAGAAGAAGGCATGGTCCAAATGGCCTCGCAGATGAAGCAAATGATGATTTCGGCAAGTCCAGACCAATATCAAACTCAGCAAGAGGCAACCATGCCTACGCTGACCACCAACGCTGAAAAAGCACCTCTAGCAGTGGAATGGTCCATGCAAAGCGACAGAAATACGACTGCAACAGCCTTTTACGAACTGATGACCACGGATTTCAGGGACGAATTGGCGGATGTGGAGACACCGATATTGGTTCTTGGAGCCTGGTATTCTGGAAAAAATTATGGACTCACCGAAGCCAGCGTAAAAGCGACTTTCGAAAGTCAGTACCGACTCGCAAAAAATGTCCAAATTGAAATGGCCCCAACTGCACACCACTTCATCATGTGGGACAACCCGGAATGGTTTATGGAAAAAGTGACTCAATTTCTCAAATGAAAAGTCCAAAAGAACTTCAATTCGAAGCTTTGTACCAAAGACACAAAGACAAAGTGTACCGACTTTGCCTAGGGTTTGTCAGGGAAAAAGAAGCCGCCAATGACCTTTTTCAGGAAATTTTGATCAAAATCTGGTGGAATTTAGAATCCTTCAAAGGGGAAAGCGAAATCAGTACCTGGATTTTCAGAATCGCTTATAATACGGCCCTGACTTTTTCCGCTAGGGAAAAGAAAAAGGATGAAAATCACACTGAAATCCCGGAAAACCTCGATCTCAGTGAACCTGAAAACTATCACTCAGAACAGGAAATCCGGATCCAATTGCTCTATCAAGCCATCAACGAACTGCCCGAACTTGATCGGGTGATCGCCACTTTGCTTTTGGAAAACACTCCTTACAAAACCATCGCCGAGATCAGCGGGATCTCTGAAAACTATGTCGCGGTAAAAGTCAACCGGATCAAAGCAGCTTTAACCCAAAAACTCAATCCTCAACCTCATGGAAACTAACTTCAACGATATTCAACAACTTTGGCAAAGCCAAAAAGCGGGTTCTTTCGACCTCATGGGTTTAATTGAAGGGCTAAAGAAAACCGAGGAAAAGCAAAAGCGCGAGCGTGTTTTCATCGCGATTATCACTCCCGCTACACTTTCTTTCTTGTTTTGGGTGATGCCTTGGGGAGAAAGCAAGGCAATTTTGTTGAGCCTTTTGGTAATTGCTGCCGCAATGCTTTGGGTGGGTTGGCTAAGTTTCAGCTCCAAGGTCAGTCCAAGTGATGACTCCGAGAGCTTTTCCAACAGGGAATACATCAAGACCCAACTTGAAAAACTCCGTCAGAGGTATCGAATTGCCGGAAAATACATGTACTTCTATGCCTTTTTTCTTGCAGTCGCCATCAATGTGGCCTATTTTGTCCTGCTCGCACCACTTTCAGATACCATACGGATTTCCGCACATGTAGGCCTTACTGTGATGATATTTATAATGATGCATATCAGTATCCGGATGCGGCTCAAGAAATACGACAAAACGCTTAAGCCCATGATGGAACAATTGGAAAAACTCCTGACTGAAATTAAAAATTGATCGAAACCCTGCCGTTTGGCAGGGTTTTTCATTGATATCCTTAGGCAAAAATTTTATCCGACAAGCTGAATGGAAACGAAGCCTTCGGAAAAAAGGAATTATTTTCACCACAAATCCCTGAATCATGAATAAGCGCGATTTTCTCAAATCCCTTGGACTGCTGACCACCACTGCCCCTTTTCTTGGCTTTAATTTCAAAGAAACCGCCGGACTTAACCCTGTTTTGCCTAAAGCAATCCAAAAAGGTGACACGGTCGGAATCATCAGCCCCTCGGCTGCGACTGCCGATCGGATGGAATTCACCTATGCCAAAGAAGCAATGGAGGCCTTGGGATTTAAGGTGAAAGTGGGCGAAAACTTCAAAAACCGATTTGGGCATCTGGCAGGAACAGACCAGGAACGAGCTGCTGACCTCAACGCCATGTGTGCAGACCAAGAGGTCAAAGCGATCGTTTGTTTGAGAGGTGGATCTGGAGCTGCGAGAATTTTGTCTCTGATCGATTATGAATTGGTCAAAAATAACCCCAAGCCGATCATGGGCTACTCCGACATCACCGCCCTTCATTGTGCCATTCACAGTCAGACTGGCCTCATCACTTTTCACGGACCCAATGGTTCCGGCAGCTGGAATAGTTTCCACGTCAAACAGTTTGAACAAGTATTTTTCAAGAAAGAATTAGCTACGTTTCAAAACGAGCTGACCAAAGGGGACGACCTGGTGGCTAAAGGAAACCGGATTCAAACTCTAAAAGGAGGAATGGTCGAAGGGCGAATTTTAGGAGGTAACCTAACTGTAT
>DATIAI010000733.1:0-11677 GCA_035458065.1 Algoriphagus sp.
AAAATTTCCCTTGGTAAAAGAATGGGCTTATGCCGGATTTTTCTTTCTGATGTCCGGGGCAATTTTCACACATCTTGCTGTAGGAGATGAAGCCGTGGAGTATTTTGGTCCTACCCTATTGATTGTTTTAACTATGGTATCTTGGTACTTCAGACCGGCCGAACGCAAACTTTCAATCACTTATTTTTGAAAAATAGCTTTAATCCGCAAGTTTAAAAATGCTCGTTCGAGGCTTAAACTGAGGCCAAGTATATCGCTTTTACCAATTTCGATAAAAATGATGTCACCCCTTTTGGGGCTATCCTACATAAGGAACACGATTAAAGCTATAATCCTGTTATCCCGTCGGGATTTAAAAGCCAGTATGGCTGGAATTTTTTTATAATAGATTGGCTAAGAATTCATTTAAACCCCGAAAGGGGTGATATAAATTTCGAAAGCGATTTCCCTAGAACAGAGGTTGGTTTTTTTTTAAACAAATTGAAATCGCTTATGATACGTCGTAAGGATTGTCCCCTATCGAACAAAAATGTCCATAATTGTTAGTACAAAATTGAATATAATCTGCCTCTGAACGCTGTAGGGGCATTTATGCTTTTGGCACCTCATTAGAATAACCGGTATCCACCGAAAAGTCAATAATGTAATTGATTAGAAGAAATCACTTTGCCTTTCCGGTGCTCAAAAAATCGAATCCAAAAACAGACAAAACCATGTGGAAAAATTATTTTAAGGTGGCATTCCGGAATTTACTGAGGTACAAGATTTTTTCCTTCATCAACATTTTTGGTTTGGGAGTGAGTATGGCGCTCAGCCTCATCGTGATCACGCTCGTTCTGGATCAATACAAATATGACCGCCACAACACCCAGAAAGACCGGATTTTTAGGGTAAATACCCTTTCGGAAAAGTACAAACCCACCGCCACCACGACCATGGCCCTCAAGGAGGTACTATTGGAGGAAATAGCTGGAGTAGAAAAAGTTGCCCGCATCAAACGGGGGTTTGGAAACATGAGCATGATGGACTTTAAACAAGACGTCAATATTCCGATCACAGGGTATTTTGCCGATCCGGAGATTCTGGAAGTTTTCGAACTGGAACTTGAGTCTGGAAATCCTGTGACGGCTCTTTCTGATCCTTATTCTGTGGTGCTGACCCGTGAAACAGCCAATAAGCTTTTCAAAGACCCTAATCCTTTGGGTGAAATCGTCAAAGTCGGGGAACAGGGAGAATATAAAGTCACCGGCATACTGAAAGAAAAACCCGATCAGAAATCGCATGTCATGTTTGAGGGATTGGCTTCCTTTTCTACAGTTCCAAGTTTGAACGCCCCTGACAGCACCTCAAAAAGCGTCCTTGAATCCTGGAATCATATTCACGAGGGATATATGTATATCCAATTAGAAGAAGGGTATTCCCCACTTACTATGGAGGAAAACCTGCACAAAATAGCCTCGGATCATTATGCAGCCGATGATCCGGAAAAACATGACTTTGCTCTACAGGGTTTGACTGAAATAGCCATGGGCCCGGATATCAACAATCCTATAGGACCATTTTTACCCCGAATTTTTGTGATTTTCCTGGGGGCATTGGCATTGATCGTCATGTTGACTTCATGCTTCAATTACACCAATTTATCCATCGCCCGATCCCTAACCAGGGCTAAAGAAATCGGAATCAGAAAAGTAACCGGCGCAAAACGCTCCCAGATATTTTCGCAGTTTATTTCGGAAGCAGTCCTCACTGCGACTATCGCTCTGGCGTTTTCCTGGATCATTGTGGTATTGTCCAAACCATTTTTGATGAACTTAAGACTGGTTCAGCTATTGCGATGGGATTTTTCCACTTCCCTGGAAGTTTATCCCTATTTATTGGCATTTGCCATCATTGTTGGACTGCTCGCCGGCTTTTTTCCCGCAGTGATTCTTTCCTCCTTACAGCCGATTAAGGTGTTGAAGAGCTTTGGAAGCATCAAATTGTTGTCCCGTTTTGGCCTGCGAAAAACCTTACTGGTTCTCCAGTTTGCCATTTCCCTGATATTTATTGTTTCGGCAATTCTGGTCTATAAGCAAACAGATCTTTTCCTTACGAAGGATCGGGGATTTGCTGTGGACGATAAAATTGTGGTGAAACTCAACCATACGAATGCCGAACAACTAAAAGCGGAACTGATCAGCTACAGTAATGTGGAAAGTGTCTCAGCAGTTTCCCACATTCCAGGAGCAGGAATTACAATGGGTGATGAGTTTAAAGTGAGCCCTGAGGCAGAAAAATACGAAATGGATTACTTTCATGTGGATGAGGACTACCTCACCAACATGGGATTTAAAATGCTTGCAGGCAAAAATTTCAATCCCCAAAACCCAGAATCCAACAAGTCCAAAATCCTGATCAATCAATTGGCCGTGGAAAAATTTGGATTTGGAAGTCCTTCTGAAGCGATAGGCCAGGTGATGTACAGAGGAAATGACCCGGCACTTTATGAAATTATCGGAGTGCTTCCCAATTACATTCATCGACATTTATTGATGCAGGATTCTCCAATGGCTCTATTTTATAATCCGGCCGAATTCAGTCAGTTGCAGGTGAAATATTCCGGCAGCGATGAGGCAATTATTTCTACCTTGAATACAGCCTGGAACAAGGTAAATCCCGACCTCAAGGTCAGTTATGAGTTTTTTGATGTGGAAATGAACGAGATGTACAATGTGTTCTTCGGGATTTTGGGAAAGGTAGTTGGGTTGGTAGCCTTCCTTGCCATCACTATTTCTTGCCTTGGCTTATTGGGAATGGCGACTTATGCCGCAGAGGTTAAAACCAAAGAAGTTGCTATCCGCAAATCTTTGGGAGCCACAGCTCCTCAAATTGCCCTTCAATTATCTATGGGTTTTCTAAAACTTGTGGGCATTGCCATCTTTCTAGGCCTTCCGGCAGCTTGGTTTATCAATAATCTCTGGTTGCAAAATCTTGCCTATCGGGTAAGTATTGGAGTGGGTACCATTGCACTTTCCTTGCTTTTCATTTTCGTGCTCACTGTGCTGACGGTTGGATCACAAGCCTTAAAGGCTGCATTTCTAAACCCTTCAACAAACCTTCGGAATGAGTAAGGGAATTTAAAAAGTGACTTTTGAATATAGGATCCTTCAACAGAATCAAGGCTGCTTGAAGGATCCTATTCCTAAAAGTTTGCAAACTCTTTAATTTGGAAAAAGTACGATTTCATATATTGGTACTCCCACAAATTATCACAGGAATATGAAGGGGGTGAACTAATGAAAACCCAAAATTTCCAACCAGGCATGAAACCGGAAATCCAAGCCTATAACGACCGCCAAACTTCTGCAGATAAAGAAATCTGTGACTTGCTCGCCAATATCATTGACAGCGAATTGACAGAAGCCGAATCCAAAATTTGGCATGCCCATCCAGTTTGGTTTTTGGAGGGCAATCCGATTGTGGGTTACAGCAAACAGAAACCTGGATGGCGTTTGATGTTTTGGAGCGGGGCAAGTTTTGAGGAAGAAAAGTTAAATGTCATAGGTGAAAAATTTAAAGATGCCTCGATTTTCTATACTGCTTTAGAACAAATCGATTCCGGGGAATTGATCTCTTGGCTCCAAAAATCCAGGAAAATCCAATGGGACTATAAAAACATCGTGAAGAAAAAAGGCCAATTGGACAGGTTAAAGTAATTTCGGAGATCAAAATCAAAGACATGAATACCACACCCGAACATAATGAACGAATTGCAAAAATGACCTTCTCTTCGGTCTATCCGCATTATGTCACCAAAGTCGAAAAGAAAGGGAGGACGGTAGAGGAATTGCACCAAGTGATCGAATGGCTCACCGGTTTTGACGAAAAAAAGCTGAAAGAACTCATCAACCAAAAAGTGACTTTCGAAGAATTCTTTCAAAAAGCTAAACTAAATCCAAAGGCTCAACTCATTACCGGATTAATCTGTGGCTATCGGATAGAAGAAATCGACAATCCACTAACCAAACAAACCAGATATTTGGACAAGTTGGTGGATGAACTGGCAAAGGGCCGCAAAATGGAAAAGATCCTTCGGGAAGGGTAAATTCTTTCCAATCCATCCCCACTTTATTAAAGATTGAGCTGTAATCGATTTCTTGACAGAGCTCTTCCAGGCATCCCGAGAAATAGTTATTTTTTATTGGTATTCTCTTGGGAAAGGAACAACATTTTTTCAAATCATTTGGCCAACCGATTACTGCTTAAAGTGCCTCTGAATTCTACTAAATTCTAAACTTGAATTTGCACCTCCCCATACAATACAAACTTCTTGATTTTTGCATTTTTTGAATTTCCGGTCTTTTGTTTCTAATGAGACCCTACTAATTATCAGCCATTCAATTCAAAATCGGCTGGTGAATTCCACAGTTTTTTATCCCCATAGTGAGAATAATCCTTCTCAATAATTTTCCCTTTTTATTGCATATGTAGCTTAAAAAGCAACTGAGGCCATGGCATAGATTTAGACTCTATAATAAACACATGAGGTAATGATGTAATCTATTTGAATAATTATATAATAGTTAATATATCATCACTTTACAACTTTCTATTTCACTTTCACCATAATCCACAAGCCATGTTTCATCACGTAAAAGAATTACAATTTAACGCAAGGGTATCAAAACCTGATGTCCGTTTTGCCAAACTTTTACTGGAACAGTTTGGTGGTCCCAACGGAGAATTGAAAGCTGCTATGCAATATTTTGTTCAGGCTTTTGGATGCCGAAAAGCAGCTCCGGATAAGTATGATATGTTGATGGACATTGCCACGGAGGAATTCAGTCACTTGGAGATTGTCGGTGCCACGATTCAAATGTTGCTCACGGGAGTAAATGGAGAATTGAAAAATGCTGCTGATGAATCTGATTTGACCAAGGTGCTTGATGGCACTGCAGCAAAAGAAGATTACATCCATGAAGCCATGGTCAATCCGCATTTCTTCATTGTAAGTGGAGGAACTCCCACATTAACTGACAGTGTAGGCAACCCTTGGAGCGCTAATTATATCATGGGCATGGGTGATTTGACTGCTGATTTGCGTCTGAACATCGGTGCAGAAACAAGTGCTAAAATGGTCTATGAAAATCTGATGAAGTTTACTGACGATGTGTATGTCAAGGAATCGCTTCGCTATTTAATGACCCGAGAAGTTGCCCATTTGCAAATGTTCCAAGCGGCTTTGGACACTATTCAGCCAAACTTCCCTCCCGGAATTCTGCAAAGTGATCCCCGATACAGCAACAAATATTTCAACATGTCCAAAGGCGAAGATTATAAGGGCCCTTGGAATGAAGGAGTCAGTCCTCTGATGGGTGAGGAATGGAAGACTATAGAAGATCCAATCCAACATGTTCGGGAAACAAATGGACTCCTTGAGGAAAAATCAAGAGGAACCGACCGCTCTGAAAAATCAGTCCAGACTGCCAACAAAAAATTGAGCGCAAAAAGGAAAGACGAGGTTGACAATGCTACTGCCCCTAAGAATGGGATGATTAGCTGGTCATTTTATCAAAACAGTGAAAAATCGAGCGATCAGGAAATTTTCGCAGATAACAAATAGGAGAAAGGTCTATTCCAACTAATGAGTATTTAAAATTTTAACCTATAACCAATTAACCACAGTAAAAATGGAGAACAAGAAAAACACTTCGCAAAAGTCCAATTCTGGATCTGAGAAAACCCAATCAGGTAAAAAGGCTTCCATGAAGTCGTCGCAATTGATGGAATTGTTTGAGCATGGATTGAAAGACATCTATTGGGCAGAAAATGCTTTGCTGAAAGCGATCCCAAAAATGATTAAAGATTCCACTTCGGATGAGTTGAATGATGCCCTAAAATCCCATTTGGAGGAGACAAAAGAGCAAATTAACCGATTGGACAAGGTCTTCGGGTTGATTAAAGTAAAGGCTCAGGGAGAAAAATGTGCTGCCATGGAAGGTCTGATCAAAGAGGCTACTGATATCATTGAGTCTTGCGAAAAAGGCTCTATGCGGGATGCCGGAATCATCTCCGCAGCACAAAAAATTGAGCATTATGAAATTGCCACCTACGGAACGCTCCGTCAGTTTGCAGAAACTATGGATTTGACCGAGGTAGAAGTATTGTTGGCAACTACTCTTCAGGAAGAAAAAGAGGCCGACCTGAAATTGTCTGATGTGGCAATGGATGCTGTCAATGTGGATGCTGCAGAAGAAGCTGCATAATTTATTTCAATGATAGTCCCAAATCTCAATGATTCCGCAACAGGAAATTGAGAAATGGTGATTGCGTGTGGTTTTAGAGAAAATAAAAAAATTAACACATGAATAACATATTCAAAGGACTGATAGCAGGTTACGGCGCTAAAAAACTGGGAGGCGGATGCTTTGGGACAATACTTGTCTTTGTCATCATCTATGCACTCCTGACCCAATGTGCCTAATAGCTAACAGTTAAATCTCAATCAACTAATCCAACTAAAAACAAAAGAAAATGGAAAATTCAAGAGTAGGAGACGATGGTCTAAGCAATAGAACCTCAGAAAAAAGAGTGTTGACAGGCATGTTTCGTGACCGTGAAAGCACCGAAAACGCCTACAATACCCTGCATGAAAGAGGTTATTCAAAAGACGATATCAACTTGGTAATGTCTGATGAAACCCGCAAAACCCATTACGGAGATGATGTAGCCGAAGGAACTGAAATCGGGACCAAAGCCGCAGAACATGCCGGTAAAGGATCCGCTATCGGTGGTACTATCGGTGCAATCGTGGGTGTGGTAGCTGCCATTGGCACTAGCGTGGTTATTCCCGGTTTGGGAATATTGATCGCTGGACCAATAGCTGCAGGCTTGGCGGGCGCTGGTGCCGGTGGATTGGCTGGAGGAGTGATCGGAGCCTTGGTGGGGTCTGGAATTCCTGAAGCAAGAGCAAAATTATATGAATCCGGGATCAAGGAAGGTAATGTTGTCATCTCGGTTACACCGAAAAATGATGACGATGCCAAATATTTGGAGAATAACTGGAAGACAAACCGTGGTGAAGAAATTCACTGGTAAAATTCCGGTAAAATCATGTGCAAGGGACTTTCACAAGTTCCTTGCATATTTTGAAAACTAACCATCATGACTATGAAAAATATAATCAATTTTAAATCAATCCTGCCTTATTCAATTTGCCTTGCAGGTACAATGATTTTCGCCACTTCTTGTTCAGAAAACAAAACGATGGATTCTAAAGAGGTAGCGGAAAAAGAAAACATTGATAAATTGGCTGCCAATGAGGAAACTATTGTGGTAATCGACAATGACAATGGTACCAAATTTTTGATGGAAGTAGCTGAATTGCAGCTGGAAGAAATCAGCTTAGGGAAATTAGCACAGCAAAAAGGTACATCTGCCCATGTCAAAGAATTGGGACAAATGATGGAAACAGATCATACAAAATCTTTAACTGAGCTTACCGCCTTAGCGCAATCAAAATCAGTTTCTATCCCCACTTCGGTAACAGATGACTCTAAAGATGCATACGAAAAATTGGATGGAAAAACGGGAAATGATTTTGACAAAGCCTACAGTGATATGATGGTGAAGCATCATGAGGATGCAATCAAATTGTTTGAAAAAGCATCAACCGATTCTGAAGATGCGGAAATCAAAACATGGGCTTCCAATAAGCTTCCCGGTCTAAAAACTCATCTTGATCATGCCAAAGCATGTAAAGAGAAGTGTGATAAAATGACAACCTAATCTACCGGTAAATTCTTAGTGCTATAACCCTTATTGAAGCACATTCTACTTTTGCAAAATTTGTTGCCAAAATGTAAATGGAAGTAAATATTATATAGTACTGAAGATTATACTTTTTTATAAGTGCAGTGGACTATGTTCTCTGCACTTTTTCTTTTATAACCTAGCCTGAAATTAGAAATATCAGTGCTCATATCAGGGTGTAGTTCGGTGATAAAAGTTATTTTTTTTTGGAAAGAAAGTTTTTTCTATAATTTGAAAAAGGTTTCCTATTCAATATTGCTCATTTATCATCTCTTTTTAAAAAGTGACCGGGTTACCCCCATCCTATTAGAAAGCACTGTTTGGATCTGAATATATAAATTCGGAGACCTAAATGCCCAACCAAAGATCATTTCATGGAGTCAATTAACAAGCTAAACTCTCAGCCGTTTTATCATGGCACCAAGGCCAATCTAAATCTTGGAGACCTAATCGAGCCCGGATATAATTCAAACTACGGCAAAAGAAAACAGGCCGTTTTTGTATACCTGACTGCCACTCTGGATGCAGCTATTTGGGGAGCCGAACTTGCTTTAGGCGAAGGAAGAGGCAGGATTTATATCGTAGAACCTCTAGGACCAATCGAGGATGATCCTAATCTTACTGACAAAAAATTTCCGGGAAATCCCACAAAATCCTACCGCACACGGAATCCAATCAGGGTTATCGGAGAGATTACCGATTGGCAAGGGCACTCCCCGGAGCAAATCAAAGCAATGAAGGACCACTTGGACCGTCTGAAGGAACTTGGTATTGAAGCCATCGAGGATTGACATTTCGCGCAATGAATGTAAAATCCAGATTAATCATAACCTCCGACAGTTTGGATGTTGAAAAGAAATTTAGTGTTTCCAGTATTCTTCAAATTGATTCATTCGCCGGCTTTTTCACTTCATGATTTTGGAACTCTTTATTCCAAAAGGATTGCAAAAAATCGATATTCGACAAAACCCATTCTACCTATGAACCTATTAAACACTTTAAAATCCCAATTTAGTCCTTCCGAAAAGTTCCACGGTGTCATCCCAATCAAGGTATATGTGATGAAACTTTTCTTCCTGCTGATGTTTCTGCTTGTGGCCAAAGATGCCTGGTCAAAACTGATAACTCATGAAGGCAATTGGAATCCTGAAATAGCCGTGGCTTGGTGCTCCATCGCCGCATACACCACCCTTTCGGGTTTGGGCGTAATTCATACGTTGAGAATGCTTCCCATCATGCTGTTTATGTTCCTTTACAAAAGTCTTTGGTTGCTTTTTGTTGCTTATCCCTTGTGGTCAATTGGACAACTCGAAGGTTCGGAGGCCGAGGGATGGACTCAGACTTTTATGCTGATTGTTGTACCCATCTTGTTTATGCCTTGGGGATATGTATTTAAGACTTTGGTGTTGGGGAAAAATGAAGTTGAATATGATTCGCAGAGGTAATTCTAATCTAAAATTTTCTTACTGAATTCGTACCTAGAACTTTTCTACTTATTCGGCAGTCCCCACTTTTCAACCAATTCGGAATTGAGTCCACCTTCTTTTGGATTTGGTTTCCCTTTTCCGGTAGTTATCAAACTTTGTAAACTTCCCTGGATATAACTTGTCCAGGCATCTTGACAAACATCATAGCATTCATAATCAGGCACCAAACCCTGGTGAGTGAATTGGACTTTTGTTTTTTCACCATCTGGTGAAATTTCAAAAATTAACTTGTTGTTAATCCATTCGCTCTTGTCTTGTGTGAAATTGAAATGGTTGTCAACCACGAGATAAACCAATTTTTTATCAGGGATAATCTCAATGAGTTTCAATTTGCAGAGATGGACGTCCTTGTAATGATAAAAAAAGGTCTCATTCAGCTTATCAGTACTGCCCTCGATCTGGTCAGACCACCATCCACGAAAATTAGTAATTGCCTCAAAAACAGAAGCTGGGCTGCTAGCTACAGAAAAGTTTGTGGTAAAATCTTGCTCTTTCATGTTTTTCAGTTTTGGATTATAAAACTCGATGTGAACACACTTCTTCAAAGACTGGAAATCGGTGCTTTTTATTGGAAATTGGCCTTTGGCACTCCAAAGTATTTATTACTAAATCTTTTTAGGACTGAGTATTGGCAACAATTTGTTCTGCAAGTATTGCGTCCATGCCGGCGCACAGGATTCATAACATTCTGCCTCTGGAGTCAAGCCTTCGTGGGTAAATTTGAGTTGAGTCTTATCTCCTTTTTTAGAAATTTCAAAAATCACTTTGGTACCTACCCACTCGTCTGTTTTATCAAGAAAACTAAGCGCGCTTTCGGTAATTAACCAAACCACTTTTTTGCCTGAAATTACTTCCACCAATTTTTGCCTGCTGTAATGCGCACCACCTCCGGCACTAAAGCTAAACTCGTCATTGAGTTGAGCAGTCTCTCCTTCAAACTTCTCATCGTAATATCCTGACCACCAAGATCGAACATTGGTTATGGTTTCAAAAACTTTCTCCGGAGATTGTTCACTCAGAAGAGTCATCGTGTAATCAGATGGTTCCATTATCTCAATAAGATTTTATCCCTTATCAAAACTACGGAGTGATTGAAAACTTTTGAAGGTGTCAATTGGACTTTGTGAAGGGTTGATTTGGACATCTTATCGCATTAACTTCAGAAAAAGAAATTCCATTGAAATCAAACCCGACGGACAGACAGGCATGAGCCAGGCTTCATGACGCTGTGATGATTTTAGTTCATGTAAGAATCCCTCTGCCCACCAAAAAACAAATTATAAACAGATGAAATCAAGTAAGACTCAACCGTGACACAAATTAATGATTATCAGCCATCTACCTGACGGCAGACAGGTGCGAGATTCCTCCCGATAGCTATCGGGATTGCCTTTAAAATCAAATTATAATCATATGAAACACCTAACCATAATTGTTCCTGAGGGTGAGAATAATCTGAGCAGCATAGTTGGGGCTTATAAGATTTTCAACCGGGCAAATACCTATTGGAAAACAAACGGAAACAAAGAGTTATTTAAGATCGAATTGGCTGGCATTTCAAATCAGGTAGAATTTTTTGAGGGTTTATTCACCGTAAAACCCCATACTCATATTTCTGCCATCACAAAAACCGATCTGATTGTAATTCCCTCCCTGAACCATAATTATGAGAAAGCGATAAAAGGAAATCAACCTTTGATTGACTGGATCGAAAAACAATATGAAGATGGCGCTGAGGTGGCAAGTATTTGTACAGGAGCTTTTTTGCTTGCTTCAACAGGTTTACTGGATGGAAAAAGTTGTTCTACTCATTGGGCATTTGCGGACACCTTCAGGTCAATGTTTCCCAAAGTAAACCTTCAAACAGACAGGTTGATCACTGACGAAAGCGGTATTTATACCAATGGAGGAGCATATTCTTTCCTTAACCTGATCATTTATTTGGTGGAAAAGTATTTTGACAGGCAAACCGCCATCTTTTGTTCAAAAGTTTTTCAGATAGAAATCGACCGACATAGCCAATCTGGATTTATCATCTTCAAGGGACAAAAGTTGCACAGCGATGAAATTGTAATGCAGGCTCAGGTCTATTTGGAAAACAACGTTCAAGAAAAAATATCCATCGAAAATTTATCGTCCAGATTTGCGCTGGGCAGGCGAAATTTCGACAGGAGGTTCATCAAGGCAACCGGTAATACTCCGGTAGAATATATGCAAAGAGTAAAGATTGAAGCGGCCAAAAAGGAATTTGAAACCACACGAAAAACTATTAACGAAGTAATGTATCAAGTGGGCTATTCAGATGTAAAAGCCTTCCGGGAAGTGTTTAGGAAAATAACAGGTATGTCTCCGTTGGAATACCGAAGCAAATACAATAAAGAAGCGATGGTATAAAA
>DATIAI010000734.1:0-3452 GCA_035458065.1 Algoriphagus sp.
CGGGTAGTTTTTCTGAAAACCAGAGGAAAGTTTCAAAGCAAGTTTGACCTGTTTTTTGCACAGGGTCACTTGGTACATTTCCTCAGGAGTGAATCCTTCTTGCCCTTTATTTTCAAGAAATACCTCTTCCACAGCCTGGCCGGTAAGTCGGTGGTCTGGATGGCCATAAAGTCCGACTCTGGAATCATAGGAAATCAAAACATCCGGGTTGATTTCATTGATCAAACCTTGAATAATCTCCTTCAGCGAATCCAGACCGACTTTTTCCAAACCATTGTCGGGATAATTTTTCATGTGCAATTGGTCTGCACCGATCAATTCAGCAGCTTTTTGCATCTCATCTGTTCGGAGTTTTGCCAGCTGGACTTCATCCTCAATTCCTGACGATTTTCCTTTCTCTCCTCGTGTCAAACAGACCATCTGAATTTCATGCCCCTCCTTTTTGAGTTTCATCAGAGTTCCTGCCACAGTCACCTCGTCATCAGGATGGGGAAAAACAACCAAAACCCGATGTTTTGATTGTTCTTCCACCAATTGTTCCTGCTGGGGAATATCATGGTCATGCAGCTGATTTCTCCCAATGAGGATCAAAATCCAGGGAGAAAGCAATAAAATGAATCCAATGATCCCAAGAGAAACAACTAAAAGCTTTTTCATTCTGATTTTTTCAAAATGCTCAAATAGCTCACTAAATCCCTTATTTCCCTTTTGCTCAAAAGGTCACCCATAGGTGGCATGCTGGAAGCAGCCAACTGGGAAGCTTTAATGTCTTTTTTTGCAAACACCTTATCTTCAGTACCTACTTTGACGGTCATGTTGCTGCCATCTTCGGACATCATGGTGCCGGAGATTTTTTCACCTGAATTTAGCTCGATAGTCACGAATCCAAATCCCGGAGAAAGCCTTTTACTCGGATCAACCAATGCGATCAGCAATTCCTCTCGGGACAAAGTAGTACCAATCCCATCTAATGCGGGACCAGCATTTCCACCCATGTCATCGTATGCGTGACAACGGATGCATTGAGCAGTTTGGTTTTCATAGAAAATCCTCCTTCCCTGCCGCACATTTCCTTCAGCTAATGCTCCTGCAAATTTTTTCCAGCTTTCCCCTCCGGCTTTTGCTTCCAAAAGAGAAGTAAACTGTGTTTGGAGTTCCGGGGATTTTGTTGCGACAATAGCTTCTTCCAATTCAACCCAAGTTGCATCCGGTAATTTTCCGGCTTCAAAATCAGCCAGAATGTTTTTCCAGACCGGCAGATCTTTGCTTCCTTCCAAAGCTCCCAAAGTCAAAAGGGCGGTTTGCTTCTCAGGATTTGTGCGCTTTTGAATAATGTCAGTCAAGAGCGCCACTTTCTGGTCATTTGGAAGGGAAGTTTGAGCAAGGAGTCCCAATCCTGAAACTCTGACTGCTTGCGAATTACTGTTCATCGCCACGGTAATGGCATCTCCCAGATTTGGAGCATTCATAGACACAAGTGAGTTCAAAGCCTGAACTTTCACAAGATCGGAAGGATCAGATTTCAACTTTGTCATCAAAATATCGGAAGCATCGGTCATCCCAAGTTTGCCGATGGCCTTGGCAGATTCTATTCGAATTGATTCCTCCTTGGCATTAGCCTGAGCCACCAAAATCGGCCTTACTTGATCTTTGATCAAATTTGCATCTCTCACCACTTCTCCTCTGTATCTGCCATCCACACGATCCACCAGCGAAGGCTTTGCCCAAGTCCCAATGGAGGCGATCACTTCCTGACGCAAAACTTCAGGAGTTTCGGACTTAGCCAGAAAAGCTATCAAATTATTGAGGTTTTCATCTTTTCCGACACGCTGGTTTGCACTGATTACTCTTCGGATCAAAGCTTCATTTCGGAACGGAGTAGTATTCAAAATCGCACCCAAAGCTGGTAAAGCAGCAGGAACAGAAAAGTCATCATGAATGGCTCTTGCTGCCTCTGTCACGATCAATTCATCAGCATCGTTAAGGAATTTTGCCAGTTCGGGGGACTCCAATCTTCTCAAAGCGATTACGGCGCCCATTCTGACTGCTTTGGAAGAATGTGTGGACAAAGCTGCAATTGGCTCTACCTTTCCGATTCTTGACAGTGCCAGGGAAGCGGCATGGCGCAGGTAAGCATCCTCATCATTATTCGCTTCCAAAAGGGAGATCAATGGCTGAACTGCATCGGCATTTTTGGTACGTCCCAGAGCTTCTGCGCTAAAAAATCTAACTCGGGCATTTTCATCCTTTAGTCCGGTGATCAGATCATTTCCTGCTTTGGAGTATTTGATATCACCCAGCCACTTGGCGGCCTGAGCTTTGATTTCAGGATCAGCATCTTTCAAAAGCGGAACAATCGCATCGGCATACTTCATGTCCTCCAATCTTGCCAGTTGGCTCAATCCCACGATTCCGTGAATTCTAGCCAGTTGGTTGCTTTTATCCAAGATGACGCTTTGGAACACTTCTGCTCCATCTTCTCCTCGTTTCGCAAGTTCAAATTGGGCCTTTCTTCTTACTCTTTGATCCTCGAAATATAGTTTAGACTTCAATTCGTCTTCTGAAAGTTTCTTATAATCTGCTTTGATTTCAGCTTCAGTTTGTTTTTGCAAAGCCCAACCTGCCGCAGTTTCATCTGTCAATTTCCAAATACGTCCGAAGTTTTTATCTTCCCAACCATTGACGAAATCAGCCATGAAAAGTGATCCATCTGGTGCGAAATCGATCCCTGTAGGCAAAAAGCCTCCAACGATTTTTTCGGTTTTGGTCATCTCGAAAGAAGCTCCTTTTGGCTGAAGCTGAAAGGCATGCAAGCCCGAACCTGCAGCACTTCCCACAAATTCAACTACAAAAAAGTGATCTTTCCATCTTTCGCCTAAACCTGTTCCGGGATTGAAAACCATCCCAGTAGGTCCGCTGACGTAGTTTTGAATACAAGGTGTGATAAAGGCCGCCTGACCTTCCCAGCGCGGAAGATATAATTTCTCATCCATCCAGACTTTGTAGGTATTGTTGTCCGGATCACGGTATTTTCCAAACTGCCAGTTGATTCTCCAGCCGGAATCAGATCCATTTGTCAAATAAACCAAACGCTCTTTTTCGCCGGCATGGTCACCGTCATTATCTTCAGAGATGAGGTTGTTGTAGTTGTCAAAGACGAATTCATGGGTATTCCTTACTCCCATTGCAAAAATCTCAAAATCACTTCCGTCAGGATTTGAACGGGCGATTACGCCACGGTTGGGATACTTCCATTCTGTTCCGTCAGCACTTTTTCCGTTGAACCCGATATCACCGATTCCCCAGTAAATCCGGCCATCAGGACCCATTTCCACACCTGACATACCATGTCCACCAAAACCGATGTGAACTCCGTAGCCGTGAGAAAGAGATGTTTTTTCATCCATGATCCCATCTTCATTGGTATCAACCAGTCTCCAAAGATCCGGGCC
>DATIAI010000735.1:0-3931 GCA_035458065.1 Algoriphagus sp.
AGCCGAACTCACTTATTTCTACAATGACTATCATTCATACATTCGGCCAGACGCTTTAATTCCCCTTCAAATCCATTGATCAAAGCTTCTTTCTTTTTTCTAGTCCAGCCTTGAACTTGTTTTTCGCGGTAAAAAGCCTCATCTATTCGATTGTACTCTTCGAAATAAATGAGCCTTATGGGAAGCCGATTCCGTGTATGATTACTTCCTTCTCCGGATTGATGTTGTGCTAGACGGAGATCGAGGTTGTTGGTGCTACCGGTATAGTAAGTACCATCGCAACATTCAAGAATATACATGTAGCCTTTCATGCTTAGAAATTAAAAAAAAGTTCGTCTGGTTTGGATTCGACTCCCTTGGATTCGACTCCCTTGGCTTCGACTCCGCTGGCTTCGACTCCGCTCAGCCACCGGTATCCCGGTGAGTGAGCGGAGCCGAACTCACCATCCTCAAAAACTCCTCTTCTGAAATCAGCGGAACTCCAAGTTTCAGTGCCTTTTCTTTTTTGCTTGGGCCCATTTCTTCGCCTTCAATGATGAAATCGAGGTTTTTGGAAACGGATGAAATGTACTGCCCACCATGAGCCTGCACGAAGTCCACAATCTCGTCCCGCTTGAAGTTATTAAGTTTACCTGAAGCCAAAATCCGCTTCCCAGCCAGAGAAGAGCCCAATTGAACGGATTCACTTTGCTCAGTTTCAAACTTCAATCCATGGTCCTTCAATCTTTGGATGATCTTCAGGTTTTCTGATTGGGCAAAAAACTCCTTCATGCTGTGAACCAGAGTTTCGCCGACTCCGTTGATTTCAAGCAGCTGTTCGGTACTTGCAGCCTGAAGTTTCTCGATTGTTCCAAAATGCTTTGCCAGCAATTGGGCAGTGTTTTCTCCAATGTTTCGGATACCGAGTGCAAACAGGACTTTCTCAAATGGTTGTTCTTTGGAAGCTTTGATACCGTCCATAATATTTGAAATCACCCCTTCCTGAAAGGTATTCGCTTTAAGTTTTTTGATCCTTTCATTCAATTCTGTCGGCAAGTCCAAGTTCAGATCCAACAAAATCATGTGGACAGTTCCGTGCTTTTTGCTGGATTCCAAAATCTGTTCAAACTCGATTCTTCTTCCCAGGAAAATCTCCAGCACCACCGCAACTGGCACATAATCTTCTACTTTGCTCAGTTCCGGGTGTCGACTCAAATGTTCCAGCAGGTAATCCACCATTCCAGTATTAGCAGGGACTTTTTTCTTCCAGATCCTGATTTGCTCCTGAAACTTCCTAAGCTTGTCCCGAAGGGGTAAATAGGAAAACTCAATGAGAAAGTCCTGGATCTGCTTGAAAGGAATGGTTTCAGTCAGTGCAAAAAGTGCTTTTTCCAAAGAAATATAAAGTACTCCCGAAACCTCCCTCTCGTATTGATCCTGACTCATCTCCAGCCCGAGAAGTTCATTTTGCTTTTGATCCAAATCGTAGATATCGGCATAGCTGCGGATGAAACCCTGATCAATCAATGCCCGGATTCGCTCGGTTCCCAGCGAGTCGATGTCCATGGCACGTTTGCTGACAAAATGCTCAATTCTTCCCAAAACCTGCGGCGGACAACTCGCCGCATTCGGACAATAATGTTTGGCTTCACTTTCTTTCCTGACAAGAGCTGTCCCACATTCCGGGCAAGTGTCGATGTATTGAACAGGCTGCGCATCAGGTTTTCTTCGATGCTCGTTGACTGCCGTAATTTTCGGGATGATTTCTCCGCCTTTTTCCACAAAAACAAAATCACCTTCATGAATTCCCAAGCGCTCGATTTCATTGGCATTGTGAAGTGAGGCACGCTTCACAGTCGTTCCAGCCAATAGTATAGGAGAAAGGTTGGCTACAGGAGTGATGGCGCCGGTTCTTCCGACTTGATAAGTGATGGATAGCAATTCAGTTTCCGCACTTTCCGCCTTGTATTTATAAGCAATCGCCCATCGGGGATTTTTTGCCGTGAAGCCCAGTTCCTCCCGTTGATCGTAATCATTGATTTTCAAAACGACTCCATCCGTGTCTAAAGGAAGGGTATAGCGTTTTTCCCGCCAATTCTCGATGTATTCCAGCACCTCGCCGATATTTTTGGCTTTCTTATAGGTTTGAGAAACATTGAATCCCCAGCTTTCTAGCAAATGAATAGCTTCGTCGTGCTTGCTGACTCCGATTTCATCACCCAAAAGCTGATAGAAATAGCAGTTGAGCCGCCGCTTAGCCACCACCGAACTGTCCTGCATTTTCAAAGTTCCGGAGGCGGCATTTCGGGGATTTGCCAAAAGCTGATCTCCTGCGGCTTCCTTTTCGACATTGATCTTCAGGAATTCTTTTAAGGGAAGGAAAATTTCCCCTCGGACCTCAAACTTGGCTGGAATGTTTTCACCAGAAACAGTCAAAGGAATATTCCGGATCGTTTTCACGTTGGCTGTGACGTCATCACCTTTGGTGCCGTCTCCACGTGTGACTGCACGGACCAACTTCCCGTTTTCATAGACCAAACTGATAGCGACCCCATCAAATTTCATTTCGCAGAAGTACTCGTAATTGTTGTGACCCAGCCCTTTGACAACCCGCTCATCAAATGCAATTAATTCTTCTTGGGAATAAGTGTTTCCCAGAGAAAGCATCCGGTACTCGTGTTCTACAGTTTTGAATTCTTTGGTGAGTGTTCCTCCGACACGCTGGCTTGGACTGTCAGGAAGCAGCAAATCAGGAAATTCTCGCTCCAGATTTACCAATTCTTCAAGAAGCTGGTCAAACTCAAAATCGGAGATTTCAATTCGGCTTTCCTGGTAGTAAAGCTGATTGTGGTGATTGATTTCTTTACTGAGTTGGGCGATTCGAGCAGCGGCTTCTGAATGGGTCATTGGGATAAAAATTTGGAAGGGTAAAAATAAGAGGAAAGAATTGGAAGATTTGAGATTCTGAAGCTTGAAAAATTAGGGTCTTGGGAATGGGCTTAGAAATTGGGAGAAGGAGCGTAGAAGAATGCTTTGCCTACTATTAGCAAGATTTTTATTTGCATCAACTTCTAATGAGCTATCCTGGATTTGCTCCAAACCGATAGCTCTTTTGAATTAAATCCTTGAATCGGAAGAAATTGGCTGTTCTAAGAGGGTTTCATTTCTTATGTCGATTCCCAAGTCCTGTAGCTGCTTTAGCAGAGTCTTCCAGTGATTCTTTCTTAAGCTTCCGGCAGGATAGAGCCGGGATTGGTAATCTTCTGTAATTACTCTCATTGATAAAGACCTGCGGTAAGGCATTTCAAAAACCACCTGCCTGATCTCATCAATCCGATAGACATCATACACCCAAGGCCAAACGTGGTTTTTAACTACCAAGTAGTCCTTTCCCAAATAGAAGTAGTGAAGCTGGTATCCCAGGAAGCCATAAAAAAATCCGGATAACAGGGTCAGGATAACCAAACTTAGCGAAGAGGGAAAGTCTGGATTTTGCCAGAAAATGGAGTATACCGAAAAGCTGACCCAACCATAAATAATTGCTCCATTCAAGGACAGAAAATGATTACCGCTGAATTTCGACATTCTGTTGAGATCCATATATTCTACCGGTGCAGCTATCGCTCTTTCTGTAACCGAGCTAATTTTAATCGGACTCTCATTTCCCAGGGATTCTGCAACTTGCTCAAGGGATTTTCTCAGGGCTCCAATGTTCTTGTAAAACGATGCGAGAAGTTCAAATTTTTGGCCATCCTTTAGCTCCAAAATTGTAGCTTCTAATGGGGCCACGAAACCATTTCCATCTGTTTTGCCCAGCAATTCGATTTTTTTCACGCTCTCCCAAGGAATAAATTCAGACTTGAACAGGCTTTGAGACTTTATGCCACGGTTAGAGATCCGGACTTTTTTAAGGATTTTGATATAATGTAAAATCGTCCCAACTGCCATAGCG
>DATIAI010000736.1:0-5664 GCA_035458065.1 Algoriphagus sp.
TCCATTAATTCTGCGGCAGTAAAAATTCCCGGAGTGATAGATGAGATGGCTCGGGAATTTGGTTCCCAATGCATCGTTGTAGCTATCGATACCCGCAATGTGGACGGATTGGATTTTGTCCACACTCATGGAGGTCGGAAAGCAACTTTGCTTAGAACTCAGGCTTGGGCCAAGGAAGTAGCAGATCGAGGTGCAGGAGAGATATTATTGACTTCTATGGATCATGATGGTACAAAAGCAGGTTTTGCGAATGAGATTTTAGCTGAGATTTCATCAGCATTATCCATTCCTGTCATCGCTTCCGGAGGAGCCGGCACGATGTCTCATTTCAAAGATGTGTTTACCTTTGGCAAGGCAGACGCGGCTTTGGCCGCCAGTATTTTCCACTTTAAAGAAATCCCTATTCCGGAGCTGAAAGCTTATTTGGATAAGGAGGGGATCAGTATAAGAAACTAAAATGACCGATAGAACAATAGATTTTGACAAGATGGACGGTTTGGTACCAGCCATCGTCCAGGATGCCCTTAGCGGAAAAGTCCTAATGCAGGGCTATATGAACTTAGAGGCTTTGGCAAAAACCCAAGAGACTGGGATGGTTACTTTTTTCAGCCGAAGCAAAGACAGACTTTGGACTAAGGGGGAGACTTCCGGTAATTTCATGGAGTTGGTTTCTTTGGCTATAGATTGTGATGGGGATTCTATTTTGGTAAAGGCAAATCCCCGAGGACCGGTTTGTCATACCGGTGCTGATACTTGTTTTGCAGAGGAGAACTCTTCTAAAACCGGATTTATAGATCAACTTCGGGCAATTATCAAAGACCGGAAAAACAATCCCACAGACAAATCCTACACGGCTTCTCTTTTTGCAAAAGGCATTAATAAAATTGCCCAGAAAGTGGGTGAGGAGGCAGTTGAAATCGTAATTGAAGCGAAGGATGACAACAAGGAGCTTTTCCTAGGAGAGGCAGCTGATTTACTTTTTCACTACCTGATTCTCCTTGAAGCCAAGGGCTACGAGCTGGATGATGTAATGGACGTGCTGATTCAAAGACATAAAAAATGAAAAAAGCCCGGTCATTTAACCGGGCTTTTGCTTTAGTACACTGGAAACTCCTGCTGCAGTCCTTTGAAAGCATCGATCATTTCCCATTTGGGTTTAAAATAGGTGTCGAGCATTCTTCCGCTCACATTTCCGTTTTGGACAAATTGAAGCGCTGCAGCCAATCGTAAATCCTTCGCATCTCCCCAAGCAAACTGCGGTGAATCACCCACACTGAAATTGGCAGGAAATCCCTCAAAATATTCTGCCTTTCCTTCGGAATTTGCAGTGGCAAAGGTGATGGGAACAAGCTCCACATTGTTGGTTTCCAGAACTCTGTTATATCTGGAGAGCGGGAAAGAACCAACTGGTTTTCCATAGGTATTGTCTCCGATCAAAACGATGTCGAAGTAGGGATCCAGATTATTAATCACCAATTCAGACGCAGATGCGGAGCCGCGTGATGTGATGAAAATCAGTCTGGTAAGATTCAGATTGCCGATCTTGGAGAAATTCTTGGAGGTATTCTGGCTGGTTTTCTGACTGTTCAACTTATTGGTGTACATCAGCTTTCCCGAATTGGCGGTTTGGATGAGATAGTTACCAATTTGTTCTGCCACTGCCACAGATCCTCCGCCATTATATCTCAGATCTATGATCAGCTCCTGAATGCCCTGATTTTGGAAATATTCCATGGAAGTCTGAACCTCCGCACTTCGTGTTGGATTTAATCCGGCTGTAGCTTTGAAACTATGATAAGCCCAATAGCCAACTTTTTTTCCACCCAATTCAAAAACCCGTTGATCCAAAACTGAATTGGATTGGTATTCTGCTTTTACGTTGGTCCGGGTCGTGGTAGTGCCGTCTGGAAGTTTGAAAGTGAAGGAATTTGAAATGCCGGGATCTGGTCCGCCAAGTTTGAAATCATAGGATCCTGTGCTTGTTTTGTAGTCAGCGAGTGGTTTACCATTGATTGCGGTGATTTCCCAACCCCGCTTCCAGCCGTCTTTTCCCGCAGGGGATTCATCAAAAACAAAGGAAACATAAAGCTTCTCATCGGCAGTAAATGCAAAGCCAAATCCATGGCCTGCATTTCTGCCGACAAAAGCATTGTTGAAATCTTCCTGTGTAGTCAGATATGAAAATCTATCCAGAGGTTTGAAAATGATTCCGTCCAGAAGGTCCTCATTTGAGGCAAATTTTGAATAATCAACCGTGGCAGGAAGCTCTTCATTCCAATAGTACCACTCGTTCATACTTTCGAAAATCGCCTGTTTGACTTCCAGACCTGTTGGATCTGGAGTCGGGTCTTCTTTTGGATCACAAGCCCAAAATCCAACTATCACAATTCCAACAATCCATTTGAGCTTATCCATGATTTTGATTTTTAGAAAGATACGAGTCTGGGCAGGTGAAAGGTTTCTCAGATCGAGATATCGTAAACTTTTACTGATTTCCACATGTGGGAATATTTCTTGATAAACTCAAGGTGAACAGGATCTACCTGATAGGCTGCCTGATCTTCTAGAGAGTCGAAAAAAAGTGTGCAGGAGACGTGAAAACTGTGATCAACAACTTCTCGTTTTTCGGTAGGGGCTGGAGTTCCCATGATGAATTTAGCAACGTCCTTGCACTTGCCTAGCATAGGAGCGGCGTCGGACATGAATTCTTTCAAATCGGAATCTTTGTGCAACCAGAAATAAACCTGGTGAATCATTTTTTGTGCTGGCATAATTGATGCAATAGTTTGAATAGGTAAAATGGCCGAAGCACTCGCTAGGCCTAAGGTTTGAATTACTTTTCTTCTTGAAGTCATTTCTTGATCCTTTGGGTAGTTTAACAGGCCAATGAGTTTTGACACCGGAAAGGATTTAAAGATAAAAATTTAAATTGCTTTTCGGAATCCGGGTTTTGTTGGATAGTCAAGTTGGAGTTCATGTATTCCCGGAATTCTGGCAATTGTTTAATTTAACAATTTGAAAATCAGTTGGATCATTGGGAATGGATAGCTTTCAACCTAAAATGCTGTACAAGTTTGAAGTTCGAACAATCCATTACTATAAGAAAATTCGTTTTTTGGTAAAATAGCTTTATAACAGTTTTGAATATTACCTAACCCAACTATGCAATACAGGACTTTAGGAAAAACCGGCTGGAGCATTTCTGAAATCGGACTTGGAACTTGGCAGGTTGGCGGAGGCTGGGGCAAACCTTTCGAACCCAAGCATGCGGAAGAAATTCTACATACTGCATTCGATTTGGGGATAAATTTTGTGGATACAGCCGATGTGTATGATGGGGGCCTCAGCGAAGCATCTGTCGGAAAGGCAGTTCGTGAACGCAGCGAAAAAATCTACGTTGCCACCAAGTGTGGACGAAGGGTTCAGCCTCATACCAATGAAGGATATAATCCCGAGAGACTCAGAAAATACGTCGAAGACAGTTTGAGCAATACAGGTTTAGACCAATTGGATCTGATCCAACTGCATTGCCCTCCAAGTGAGGTTTATCTCAGGGATGAAATTTTCAGGCTTTTCGAGGATCTGAAAAAGGAAGGAAAAATAGCCGCAATGGGTGTCTCCGTCGAGCGGATCAATGAAGCGATGACAGCTATCAAATATGACATTGTTTCCTCAATTCAGATTATTTTCAACTTGTTTCGGCAGCGGCCTACCGAAATACTTTTCAATCTTGCAGCCATCAATAATGTAGGATTAATCATCAGGTTGCCACTGGCCAGTGGATTATTATCAGGAAAAATATCTGCCAGTACCAAGTTTGATAAAGATGACCACCGGTATTTCAACAGGAATGGGAAGGCTTTTGACAAGGGAGAAACTTTTTCCGGGGTACCTTTAGAAATAGCTTTGCCTGCGGTAGAAGAACTTAAGGGAGGATTTTCAGGCGGTCATAAGTTGGCTGCTCAGGCTATTCGCTGGATATTGATGTATGAGCAGGTCAGCACCGTGATACCGGGTGCATCCCGGGTAGAACAAGTGGAGCAAAATGTCAGAGCTGCCCAACTTCCACCATTGAGTTCAAATCAGATGCAGGAAGCATTTAGAATTTACGAAAAGTACATCAAGGAAGAAGTTCACTATCATTGGTAAATCAGAAGGCCGGAGAAATTTCCCCGGCCTTCTGAAACTATAGGACAACTCTGTTTGCCATATTTTTAAAGTACTTGTTGTCCTTGGAGATCAAAATGTAATTGGTGATTACTTTATCATTTCTCTCCATCAAAATGACCATGTCTTCATCGGCACGAATCACTTTCAATTCCTTCGATTTGGAGGGAATTTGGGAGGAATAGACATAGATCCCATCTTCTTTTTCCGTGATTTTTTCAAATTCAAACATCATTGGTTTCCGGTCCTTGTCATATACAGTAGCTATAGATCGGACTGGACTCCATTCGTTTCTGTTCAGTCTGTGAGTCTGATAATGATGAAAGGTCTGACCTGAAATCAGGTTTTTCACTTTTTGTCGGTCTAAAACTTCGGTACTGTAAGCGGTACCCGAAAAAGTCGTCTGAGTGGAGTTTCCAGCTTGGTTTTCGCCTCCATATTCATTTCCCCTTTGGTAGACATTGCCTACGAAAACGACATTTGCGCCAAGCATGGAGGCTTCAGCCTTGAGTTTATCCAATGCGCGGTTCTTGACATTGTTGATGGAGGAGAGGGTGGTCACCCCTGTTGCTTTGCTGAAAAGTTCACCTTTCGGATCTAGCCCAGCGATGTCGTCTGGATTGTAAGTAATGTAAACTTGCTGAGAATCATCCAGTCCTTTCACTGATTTAAATGGACTTTCGAAGGTTTCTTCCCTTCCGCTGGCAAACTCGATTTTAGTCACTTGGTGTTTGCTGACACTGTAGACTGTGTTTTCGTTAGGAAAGGTGTATTTGATTGTTGTGAAACCGACTTCTTTCACCTGAACTTCCTTTGGGCCATCCAAAAGATGTATCACGTCGTTTTTACTTTGTGCAAATGAGAATGTGGAAAGAGTCAGTGAAACCAAAAAGAGAAATGCGGATTTATTCATGAAGTGTAACTTATGTTTAGTTTTATTGACGAAAGTTTAGGATTTAGGTTTAGGACAAAAAGTTTTTCTTGTTGAGCGGCTAAAAAAAAATCCTCCAACCTTTCGGATGGAGGATTTTTGATAAGCCTCTATAGGCAATTGTTACTATTCAATTAAGAATCTTTCTTCGCCATTCTTGTTCTTTCGTTCTCATCCAAGTAGATTTTTCTCATTCGGATGGACTTTGGAGTGATTTCAAGGTATTCATCCTTTTGGATGTATTCCATGGATTCCTCCAAAGAGAATTTTTTCGCAGGGATGATTCTCACGTTGTCATCAGAACCTGAAGCTCTCATGTTGGTGAGTTTTTTCCCTTTTTGAATATTTACTACGATGTCATTGTCACGGGAGTGCTCACCAACAACCTGACCTGCGTACAAGTCATCTCCCGGATCTACAAAGAATACACCTCTGTCCTGAAGTTTGTCGATGGCATAAGCAGTACAAGGTCCGCCTTCCATTGCGATCATCGATCCGTTGATTCTACCTGGGATTGTTCCTTTGAAAGGTTCGTAGTCAGAGAATCTGTGATTCATGATGGCCTC
>DATIAI010000737.1:0-8139 GCA_035458065.1 Algoriphagus sp.
GATCCGGTACCATCACTTTCTCAAGCAGAGAAACGCCTTGCTCAAGCAATTCGCCGAAACCGGGCGAAGGGATCTGACTTTGCTTGGAAGCTATGATCAAGAACTCATCCGGTTGAGTATGATTTTGGCCAAAAGAAGAGCGGATCTGCTAAAGCAAATGTCTTTAATGCTTCAGGAGCATTATACAGAGATCTCAAATGGTCAGGAAGTGGTATCTGTCAATTACGAAACTGAGGCTTTGAGACTTGATTTTCCCGCCTATTTTCAGAGCCTTCGGCAAAAGGATCTAGCCACCAAAAACAGCAATGCAGGAATTCACAAGGATGACTATGACTTTCTGATCGGTGAGCACCCTATTCGAAAAATAGGCAGTCAAGGGCAGCAGAAGTCCTTTATTATTGCCCTGAAGTTGGCTCAGTTTCAGATTTTTGAGGAGGCAAAAGGGGAAAAACCGCTGCTCTTATTGGATGATATCTTTGATAAGCTGGACGATGAGCGAATCGCCAAACTGATGGAGTTGATCTCAAAAGGAACTTTTGGCCAGATTTTTCTGACCGATGCCAGACTGGAGCGATCAAAGGGAATTTTGGGAAAACTTGATACAGAGGTTTATTTTTTCGAGGTAGAAAAAGGGGAAGTGAAAAACTAAAAAAGAGGCCGAAGCCTCTTTCCTTATTTCCACAAATCAACAGGATAATCTCCGGCGTCGTGAAGCTTTTTTAAAGCCTCGATTACAACAGGTCGATCTTCGGTATAGGTCACCCCAAACCAAGTTTTCCCGCCAGGCAAAATCTCGAAAGCCGCCTTTCCCGCTTTGATCAGGTTATTGGCTACAGTTGGGATATAGAATTCGGATTTCAGATTGTTCAGGTTTGCCGGTAGAAACTCCTTCCACATTTGCTCAATATCGGCAAATACGTCCTGATGAAAACCCCAAAAGTTCATGCTCACCGGAGTGTTCTCAGCGATTTCCAGGATTTCACCTTCTCCACGGCTCACAATTTTATCTCCTTCTCTGGCGATGGAGGTCCGCTCGGTCATCCCGATCAGCTGGCCTTTTTCGTTGGTTTCACAAACGCCACGGCTAACGGTCCCATTTTCAGAAAGCACGTTCTGAATCGCATAGCCGACCATGGCATGAAGATCAGGTTTCACTTCAGAGGAAAGAAATTTTCCCAAAACCTCAAAAGCCTCCTTACCATAGAAATCATCCGCATTGATCACCGCGAAAGGTTCTTTGATTGCGTCTTTAGCACAAAGTACGGCATGGGCCGTTCCGAAAGGTTTCACTCGATCTGCCTGTTTCAACTCTGCCGGAACAAAGCTGTCCAGCGTCTGTATCACCCAGTCCACTTCGATTTTGCCTTCGAGTTTAGGTAAGAATTTTTCTTTGGCTACTTCGAGGATTTCCTGGCGGACGATAAATACCACCTTGCCAAAACCGGCTCTGATGGCGTCAAAAATCGAGTATTCCAGGATCGTTTCCCCACCAGGGCCAAATCCGTCAATTTGTTTGTTTCCTCCATATCGACTGCCTATTCCGGCAGCCAATACTAAAAGCGTTGGTTTGTTAGTCATAGTCACGTTTAAAAACGGTCACAAAATTAGGTTTTTATCCTCCGCAGACAAATCTGGATAAATTCTATCATTCAGACGATTTATTAACCATCTTTTCCAGTTTTTCAATATCAAAGTTCAAAATGAGGGTAGATATTTTATTGGTTTTTCCATTTTCATTACTTTTTATGTTCAATCAGGTTATTTTTTTACCCTGTTTCTGATTTTGCTTTAAAAATTATCTTACTTTCATATCATAATCTCAAAAAACCACTTAATCTATTGTGAAAAATGAAAAAAATAGAAGCGATCATCCGGACTTCTCGATTTGATCAAATCCACACTTGTATTTCTAAGCTGGGCGTCAATTTCCTCTCCTTTTATGAAATCAAGGGTATGGGGTTTGAGCACGCTCGCCCGGAAATGTATCGAGGGGTAGCTTACGAACCCACCTACATTCCCCGAACCAAACTTGAAATAGTAGTTTCTGATGAATTGGCAGCATCTGTCATCCAATGCATTCTATCGGAAGGGAAAACCGGAGAAGTTGGGGACGGAAAAATCTTCGTTTCAGAAATTCAGGAAGCCTACCGAATCCGAAACAACGAGACGGGGGAAGCTGCTCTATAATACCTTTTGAAAATCACCACACCTACTTAGACCTATGCAAGACATACCTGTAACTGACCTTTTTACGGTCAATAACCTCTGGATGATGATTGCCACCACGATGGTATTTATCATGCACCTGGGCTTTGCCACATTGGAGGCCGGACTGACCCGGTCAAAAAATACAGTCAATATTCTCTTCAAAAACACAATAATACCTGCCATTGGCTTGTTGACTTACGCATTCGTAGGTTTTAATCTGATGTATCCGGGAGCAGATTTTGCCGGAAGCTTCTTTGGATTTGCAGGATTTGGATTGAGCATACCTGAGGGATGGGATAGCAGCAATTACAATGCTGGCTATACTTATTTTACAGACTTTATCTTTCAGGCAATGTTTGCCGCCACTGCTGCTACCATAGTATCCGGCGCAGTGGCTGAACGGGTTAAACTGGGCCCTTTCATTACATTTTCTATACTCTATGTAGCATTCATATATCCGATTGTTGGGATGTGGAAATGGGGCGGTGGGTTCCTTAATGCTATGGAAACTCCATTTTACGATTTTGCCGGATCAACAATTGTGCACTCTGTCGGAGGATGGGGAGCTTTAGTAGGAGCCATGCTTCTCGGTCCAAGAATCGGCAAGTACACTCCTCAGGGCATGAAAGCAATCCCTGGACATAACCTGCCTATGGCAACAATAGGAGTTTTTCTTCTATGGTTTGGATGGTTTGGATTCAATGGTGGCTCAGTCTTGAGTGCGGCACCTGGAATCGTTTCAAAAGTTTTTGTCACAACTTCAATTGCAGCTGCTGCCGGTGCTTTCGGTGCATTGATCGTTTCGGCACTGAAGTTCAAAACCTATGACATCACCATGGTCCTCAACGGCATCCTCGCAGGACTAGTCGGTATCACAGCCGGCGCAGATCAGATGAGCGTGCTGGATTCGGCAATCATCGGTTTTATCGGTGGTGGGCTTGTGGTATTCGGTGTGGTATTCTTTGACAAAATCAAAATTGATGATCCTGTTGGCGCAATTTCAGTTCACCTCCTTGGAGGAGTTTGGGGCACACTTGCTGTTGGCCTATTCGGTAACCTTGCCGGAATGGACCAGGTAATTTCCCAACTTATTGGAATCGGATCTGTGGCTTTATTTTGTTTCGGCGCTGCATTTTTGATTTTCTTCACCTTGAAAAAGACAGTGGGAATCCGAGTTGATGAAAAAGAGGAAATGGAAGGCTTGGACATCAACGAGCATAGCATGCGAGCCTATCCGGACTTTGCAACAAAAGATTAATCAGAAAAAAACTACCAACAATAAAAATAAGGCCCTGGATTTAAACAATTCAGGGCTTTTGCTTTCCATTAATCAAAAGGAAGTACTAAAGTAACGGTTGAGAATGGGCTGGTGGCTCGGCCCAAAAGATTCATAGCACCATATCTTAAACTCCTCAATTTCAGTAGGCATCAAATACCGAATTCCCTTCCTCAATTCCCGTTCAAACAAATACTTATTAAAACTGACTTTTTGCAAAATGGTCTTCACATATTCTAGCATAGCTGTTTTGATTTGGGTTTATTAACTGATTTTAAGCTAGGAAACGAAGGCTTTTCCCAAGATGTTACGTTATTTTTGAAACCTCTAAGAATAGAATAATCCCTATTTTCGCGTCCATGACCAAAACGATGCTCCGTCTCGCTTTCGTATGCTTTGCCTTCTTTGTTGTGAATTTTTCACAAGCTCAGGATGTCCAAATAGAACTGGGTCCAAGTGAAATCGGGCTAAATGAGACTTTTACGATCAAAGTCACCATTGCTAACGACAAGATCAAATCCTACGACCAATTCCCAGAAATACCGGGTTTTCAAAAGCAAGGCATCTCCCAATCCTCGTCCATGAATATTATCAATGGACAGATGAGCAGCTCAAACAGTATTATCCAATATTATAAGCCTATACGAAAAGGCCAGTTTAACTTGGAAAATTTCACTGTACTGATTAATGGAGAATCATTTTCATCGCCAGGAAAATCCATTACCGTAGGTGATGCGGTAAGCAATCAGGGATTTGGAGGAAATGTAGTGGACCCTTTTGCTGATTTTTTTGGAAGAACAGCCGAGGAACCTGAATATGTGGAATTGGAAGATGATGCATTCTTTTCCGTCTCAGTAGACAAAAAAGAGATTTTCGCAGGTGAGGGGTTCAATCTCAATGTGGCATTCTATATGTCTGAGCAAAATCAGGCTCCGTTTCAATTTTATGAACCCGGCAGACAGCTTGATGCCATCCTGAAAAAGCTGAAGCCCAATAATGCCTGGGAAGAAAACTTCAACATCACGAATATCGAACCTGAAGTGGTGGATATCAACGGGAAAAGATGGATGAGATTTAAAGTCTATGAGGCTTCTTTTTTCCCATTTTCTGAGGGTACGATCGAAATTCCACGGGTTCCTTGGGAAATGATAAAATATCGAATAGCCAAGAATCCAAGCTTTTTTGGCGCAAACCGGCAAGAAGATTTCAAAACTTTCTACTCAAATCCACAAACAATAACGGTAAAACCACTGCCCCCACATCCGCTCAAAAACGAGGTCAGTGTAGGAGTCTTCCAGCTTAGGGAAAATATCAGTTCTCTGGAAGTCGAAACCGGCCAAGGCTTCGAATACAACTTCGGAGTAAACGGCGTAGGAAACATCAATTCGGTATCCCCTCCGAAACGTATGGCTGGAGCCAACCTAAACACATTTGATCCAAATGTCCGTCAGCAAATCAACCAAGGGTATGGTCGAGTCTCCGGGATCAAAGAGTTTAATTATTACATCACCATCAATGAAGCAGGGAATTATGAACTGGATGATCATTTCCAGTGGATTTATTTCGACCCGGTAAGGGCAGTCTATGACACCCTCAAGCCCCAGGCAAAAATCATTGTCTCAGGTGAAAGCAAAGTAAATCAGGCCCTTTCAGGTCAGAGACTGGGCGGGATTTACGACAAGATCGCCACTGAAAGCAATCAGTTTTCAAACGAGCAATATAAATACTATTTTACGACCGTAATCAACCTGCTCCTTTTGGGAGCTGTCGCACTGCTGGCGGTTCTGATAATCAAGAAAAAATAATGGGAAATTCATTTGGCAAGCTTTTCAAGATCACCACTTTCGGTGAATCACACGGAAAAGCTTTGGGAGCTATTGTGGAAGGTTGTCCGGCTGGTCTGGAATTGGACGAAGAGAAAATCCGACTCGAAATGCAGCGCAGAAAACCCGGTCAGTCCAAAATCACCACTCAGCGCAAAGAAGAAGACGAAATTGAAATTCTCTCCGGGGTTTTTGAAGGAAAAACAACCGGTACGCCTATCGGGATCGTGATTCAAAATTCAGATCAGAAAAGTAAAGATTACTCCCATATCGCCGATAAATTCCGCCCTTCTCACGCTGATTACACTTACTTTGAAAAGTACGGCATTAGGGATTACCGTGGTGGAGGCCGCTCCAGTGCCCGTGAGACCGCTGCCAGAGTTGCAGGTGGCGCTATTGCAAAGCAATTTTTAGAAGCTAAAGGAATCACTGTCCAAGCTTTTGTTTCGCAGGTTGGAGATTTGACCTTAGATAAAAATTACTCAGACCTTAATCTGGATTTGGCGGAGGAAAACATCGTAAGATGTCCTGATCCGGAAATGGCTGACAGGATGATTTCCTTAATTGATACAGTACGCTTGGAGCGGGACACCATCGGAGGAGTAATCACCTGTGTGATCAAAAATACTCCTCCGGGACTTGGTGAACCTGTGTTCGATCGGCTACATGCAGAGTTGGGCAAAGCCATGCTCAGCATCAATGCGGTGAAAGGTTTCGAATACGGAAGTGGTTTCGAGGGAGTAAAAATGCGAGGTTCACAGCACAACGATACTTTTATAAGAGAGGGTGAAAAAGTACATACTTTAACCAATCATTCGGGAGGAATTCAAGGCGGAATCAGTAACGGAGAGGATATTTACTTTCGAGTGGCATTCAAGCCTGTTGCGACCATTATGCAGGATCAGGAATCCATCAACGAAGCCGGAGAATCAGTCACTGTCAGTGGGAAAGGCCGTCATGACCCCTGCGTAGTACCCCGCGCTGTACCGATTGTGGAGGCTATGGCGGCCTTGGTCATTGCGGACTATCTCCTATTAGCCAAGACCAATAAATTAGAAGAAATATAAACCCCGATATACTTTGAAAAAATTACCTCTACATACTCAGATTATCATTGGATTGGTTCTGGGGTTGGTTTTTGGGTTAGTTGTAATTAAAACCAATATTCCCAATTCCTTCACCCTAGATTTTATCAAGCCCATCGGTACGATCTTTATCAATGCGTTGAAAATGATCGCCGTCCCGCTGGTACTTTCCTCTTTGATCGTAGGGGTATCCAATCTCGGAGACGTATCCAAACTTAGCCGCATCGGGGGAAAAACTATCGCGATCTACCTCTGCACTACCGTTTTGGCCATTAGCATCGGATTGGTTATGGTCAATGTTTTCCAGCCCGGCACCAGTCTGCCGACGGAAACCCGAGAAAATCTTATGACCTTGTACCAAGGTGATGCAGGATCCAAAGTCGGCCAGGCTGCGGAAATAAAAGAGCAAAGCCCCCTACAGCCGGTCATAGACATCGTACCTGAAAACATCTTTGCTGCTACCACGGACAATGCTGCAATGCTCCAAGTCGTTTTTTTTGCACTGATTGTTGGAGTGGCTTTATTGAAAGTACCAAAATCCAAAGCTGATCCAATCATTGTTTTTTTTGACGGTTTCAACGACGTGATCATTCAGATCGTCAATTTCATCATGATGGTGGCTCCCTATGGAGTCTTTGCACTAATGGCGTCCCTCATCGTTGAGATCGCGGGAAACAATCCGGATTCTGCAATCCAACTGCTCCTGGCATTGTTGAAATACAGCTTGGTCGTATTGGGAGGGCTGTTCCTGATGGTTTTCGCGGTCTATCCCTCGATTTTGGCAGCATTTACTAAAGTGCCCTACAAGGATTTCTTCAGGGCCATCCGCCCAGCTCAACTTTTGGCTTTTACTACCTCATCCAGTTCGGCTACTCTGCCAGTCACCATGAAGCAGACAGAGGAGGAAATCGGGGTGTCTGAAAACATCTCAAGCTTTGTGCTACCATTGGGCGCCACGGTGAATATGGATGGCACGAGCCTATACCAGGGTGTGGCTGCCGTGTTTATTGCACAGGCACTAGGTATGGATCTAACCTGGACTCAACAACTGATGATTGTGCTGACAGCTACTTTGGCCTCTATCGGATCGGCTGGTGTGCCGGGAGCCGGCTTGATTATGCTGATTATTGTATTGGAATCTATCCAAGTTCCTGCGGCAGGGATTGCCTTGATTATTGCTCCTGACCGGATTTTGGACATGTTTAGGACCGTGGTTAATGTGACTGGCGATGTGGTCGTCTGCACAGTTGTCGCAAGCACCGAGGGCGAACTTCCGGAAGGATTGATCAGAAAAAGCAATCCGTTCACGGCCAACGAAAGCGTCCAGGAGGAATCTTAATCCACCACTTTGCATAAAAAAGCCCGGGTTTTAATCCGGGCTTTTTTATGCCTAATAGTTTTTCAAAAACTCGATCAAACGGTCAAACTCCACATCCGTGATCGCCGGAAAATTCGCGATCCGGAAGCTGGTCGGTTTATGTGGACCATAGCCACTCCCCAATTGCATTCCTTCTTTTTCCGCAGCTTTTTTCACAGCCGAAATCAATTCCTCAGAACCTGCCACAGCCATCACTGTGGTACTTCTAGTTTCCGAATTGTCTACTAACATTCTGAATTTCTCAGACTGGGCAATGGTATTTTCCAGCTTAGCCATTCGTGCTCTCAATCTGGCATCGATATGTTGGATTTCTTCCAAATCTTTCAAAACCCGGTTGAGAAGATAGATCCCAAAAACATTCGGAGTGTA
>DATIAI010000738.1:0-6503 GCA_035458065.1 Algoriphagus sp.
TGGGGATTACTATTATCAAACCGGCCAAAAGCTCGAAGCAAGTATCTTGTATGAAAACTCCTGGGCAGCTTTTCGGAAAAACCAAAAAGCAAAAAATGCGACAGCACAGTTACTTTTTGAGATCAACCAGCCAACACTTGCAAAAGAACATCTGGACGAAAGTTTTTCTGAAGTTCCGCAAGTGGATAATATTCTATTGCTGAGCTCGAGGATGATTCGGGAAAACAAACCTTTTGAAGCTGTTTTCTATTTGGAAAATGGACTGAAAAGATTTCCGGGCAATCCTTATTTGATCAATAACCTGGCATTGCTCTATGTGAAAGTCCAGAAACCTGAGGAGGCGCTTCAACTATTAACTGAAAACAAAAACTCAGATCCCGTCCTTACCTCCAACCTGATTGCTTTGCAAAGCAAACTTCAAAAAGAGCAACCGGAGAAGGGTTCGAGCGATGAATTGATTACAAAAATCAATCAATTGGCTAGCAAAAATCTTCTCGGTGAAACGAGTACTTCAGAAGATTTGAAGAACCTACGAGAGGAACTTGAAAAAGAAAACTCTCCGATGCTGGTGAACGCAGGAATCAGAAACTTTTTTTCAATTAGAAGCTTTACAAATACATCGGAGGATCTCGTTTGGATAGATTCCATCAGCAAAAAACCGGAAATGCTGGAATACCTGATGCAAGTTCAGGAAACTGCTTCAATCCGAAGTCTGGCAGCGGGAAGAGTGACCGAATCTGTGAAAAACCTTAACGGTTTGGCATTTAGAAATACAGGTGATGCAGGATATTATTTGAACCTCACTGCAGGGATTTTAGCCAGAAACTTGGATTTTGAAAAGGCCTCCAAAGACATCATTGCAGGAGAAGAAAAGGGATTTAAAGCATTCCGACCTTATCATTTGACTATTTTGGAACTGGGAGGTTTTGGTGAAAAAGCCGCAGAATTGAGAGCCAAATACCAGGTTCCGGCCTCCAATTCTCAGGATGAATTGTTGACTATCCTTTCCAAATTCAACCAAACGATTCCCGACAAGCTTTTCGACCAGTGGAAAGTTATTTCATCTGAAGAAATGAAAGCAACTTTGGCTTATCTCCTTTTGGAAAGAAAAGCACATGGATTGACTAAATTTCAATTGACCGAACTGGGAAATTCCCTGAAAGGAAAGGTTGAAAATGAGGAAAAGCTCGGCCAATTTCTTGAAAACCCCGATTGGGCAAATCAGGCCTCCTTGCTTGCTTACTCTGAATTTCTTCAGGCAGGAGAAGAACTGACAGCAAATCCCTACCGGACGCCGCTAATTCTCAGTGCTGCCGACAGACTACAAGATCCATTGGCACAATATGAACTGCTTAATACCGCCAGTGAATTCAGCAAGGACCCACTGCTTTGGATCCGGAAAGTGCAGGCGGCAAAGCGGATCGGGTTGGACAATTATGCCACTGACGCCATTCAGGAGATGAGTACCTGGATGACTTGGGACGAAATAGAATTTTTACAGGGCATAAACTATTGACTATTTTTCACGTATTTTGACACATTGGTCTTCCAAATTTTAAAAGCTAAACCACTATCTTAAGCAAAATTTTCTACCATGAGCAGAGTCATTGAAACCCACGAAATCAACAAAACCTATAAAATGGGCTCCGAAATCATCCAAGCCCTCAAATCAGTAAGCATTACAGTAGATCGTGGGGAATATGTGGCCTTCATGGGGCCTTCCGGCTCTGGAAAGTCCACCTTGATGAATATCATTGGATGCCTTGACTCTCCTACTTCCGGCACCTACATTTTGGCAGGAAAAGACGTCAGCGATATGAGCGAAAATGAGCTGGCTGATATCCGAAACAAAGAAATTGGATTCGTATTCCAGACTTTTAACCTCTTGCCAAGAGCTTCCTGCTTGGACAATGTAGCCCTACCATTGGTTTATGCGGGGTTTGGAAAGGCTGAAAGGGAAGAAAAAGCATTCAAAGCTTTGGACAATGTGGGTCTTGGCGATAGAACCAAGCACCGACCAAACGAACTTTCCGGTGGTCAGCGTCAGCGTGTCGCCATAGCAAGAGCACTGGTAAATAATCCAAGCATTATCCTTGCCGATGAACCTACCGGTAACTTGGATTCAAAAACATCCCATGACATCATGGAGCTTTTTCATGAATTGCACGCCAAAGGCAATACCATTATCATGGTAACACACGAAGATGATATTGCGCATTACGCGCACCGTGTGATCCGTTTGCGTGACGGTCTGGTAGAATCTGACAAAATCAACCCCAATCCTACCCGCGGCATTCCGGTTCACGCCTGAATTACTCAAAGTGATTTGAAATCAGGCTTGATTTAAAAGTCAATCGCCGAGGCTCTTAAAATTTTGCAAGGTTCCTTCCCTTATCAATCGGGATGACCATAAAAAACAAATACCTATCAGATGAAATAGATTCTTATTTTTGCCACTGAAAGTCCAGAGGCAGAATGAAAATCTATACCAAAACAGGAGATCAGGGGATAACATCACTTCTTGGCGGCATGCGAGTGCCAAAATCCGACCTGAGAATAGACGCTTACGGCACGATCGATGAGTTGAATTCCTATTTGGGACTGCTGAGAGATCAGGAGGTCAACCAGAAAAGAGCTGATTTTCTAAAGGAAATTCAAGATCGTTTATTTACTGTCGGAGCTGATCTGGCCACTGTTCCAGGCAAAGACAAAGTCAAAAAACCGGATCTTCACCCGGAAGATGTCGAACTGCTTGAGCAGGAGATGGATTTGATGGAATCCGAACTGCCAATGTTGACGGCATTTATACTTCCCGGAGGACATCAATCAGTTTCTTTTTGCCATTTGGCAAGGACTGTTTGCAGACGGGGAGAAAGAATCGTCGTGGAGTTAGCCTCGCTCGAACCGGTTTCCGAATTGGTGATTCAATACCTAAACCGTCTTTCAGATTACCTTTTTGTATTAGGAAGAAAAATGGCCCAGGAACTTAATGTTGAAGAAGTCACCTGGAAGCCTCGATTAAAATAAGTCAAATTTGTAAATTGACCTTAAATAAGGACTCGGCGGCTTAGCCCCAGTCTTAAAAATGGAAAAACTTAGGCATTTCGCCTCCAAATAGAAAGCGTATGAAGACCTCACTGGCTATCCCTGTTCAGAAAATCTCCAAGTCCAAACTTCCGGAAACAGACTTTTCCAACCTTGTGTTTGGCAAGACCATTTCTGACCACATGTTTGTGGCAGATTACATCAACGGAGAATGGACAGACCTCCGAATCGAACCCTATGGTGCTTTAAACCTTCATCCCGCCAATGCTGCGCTTCATTACGGCCAATCTATTTTTGAAGGCATGAAGGCCTATAAAAATGAAAAAGGTGAGATCCTGATTTTCAGAGGAGATGCGAATGCCCGCAGAATGAATGAGTCGGCAGTGAGAATGTGCATGCCGGAGATTCCTGAAGAAATCTTCATGGAAGGTTTACTCCAACTGTTGGATTTGGATCGTGATTGGGTTCCTTCCGGAAAAGGCGCCAGCTTGTACATCCGTCCCTACATGTTTGCAACGGACAATTACATCGGAGTTAAGCCATCAGAAACCTATAAATTCATCATTTTCACCTGTCCGGTTGGCGCTTATTACAGCAAGCCAGTCAGTGTTAAAGTGGAAACTGATTTTACCCGAGCCACAGAAGGTGGAACCGGTGCTGCCAAAACTGCCGGAAACTACGCTGCATCACTTTTCCCAGCACTTCAGGCTCAAAGAGCCGGATATGACCAGCTCCTTTGGACAGATGGAAAATCACACAGCAAAATCGAGGAGAGCGGCACAATGAACGTGATGTTTGACATCAACGGCACCTTGGTAACCGCACCTACTAATACCGGAACAATCCTAAAAGGAATCACCAGAGATTCAGTGGTTCAATTGGCAAAAGATTGGGAAATACCTCTGGAAGAGCGATTCCTGACCGTTTCTGAACTTCAGGACGCTCTGGAAAAAGGAACCTTAAAGGAAGCATTTGGAACAGGAACTGCTGCAACAATTGCTCACATCGCCAAAATCAATGTAAACGGAAAGGACTACATTCTTCCAGAAACGAAATCAGATGCATTTTCCAAAAAAGTCCTGCATGAACTGGACGGCATCAAATACGGAGACATTGCAGACTCGAGAGGCTGGATCGTTAAAATCTAAATTGACACGGGAAGGCAACTTCCCGTTTTTTGTTACTTTTCCCATATGAAGTTCAGCTTTACCCTAATTCTTTTCCTGTCTTTGATATTTGGAGCACAAGGTCAATCCAAGGATTTCATTTTACTAAAAAGAGGCAGCAATCAGAAATCCCAAATCAGGTTTTACCCCGGTGAAGAGATCACGTACAAAAGCAAAAAGCTTGGCTATTTCGTCACGGATCAGATTGTAAATGTTGATAAAGATTTCATTTACCTGTCTGAAAACATTCTGAGTCCATCCGATATTTTGGAAGTGGATGTACGAAATAAAGATCCGAGAAACCGCACTTTAAGAAACCTGACCGCACTTTTTCTTGGCGCAGGGGGCATCCTCCTGACTGTCGAAGCTGTCAACAGCATTTACCAGCAGGATCAACTCAGAATCGATGAGGGAGTTGCCATCACTTCTGGGATTTTGATTGGGACAGGGCTTGCTTTGCTTCCCCTTCGCTACAAAACTTTCAAAAACACCAGCGGCTATGGGATACAAATTATCCTTATGCGGATGGAATAATGGAAGTTTTCTGGCAAAAGCGGATATTTTTTCGGACTTTTGCAGCCTAAATTTTCACCTAGACAGATGACTTCAGAACAACTGAAAGACTTGAAAGCCCGCACATCGGCTTTGAGGAGGTATCTTTGACTACGATCGGAAGAAAGTAGAGATCCAAGACTTTGAGGCCGTTTCGGCCCAGGCAGACTTTTGGAACAATCCAGAAGAAGCCGAAAAAACCATGAAACAAATCCAAGCCCGAAAAGCCTGGACCACTTCTTTTGAAAGTCTGGACCAAAAAATCCAGGACCTGGAAGTGCTGTATGAATTTTACAGTGCTGGGGAGGTTTCAGAAGAGGAACTGAAAGCCGATTTTCTTAAAGCTAAAGATGCTGTAGAAGAACTCGAGCTGAAGAAGATGCTTTCCAACGAGGAAGATCAGCTCAATGCTGTACTTGAAATCAACCCCGGTGCGGGTGGAACTGAAAGTAACGACTGGGCCTCGATCCTGATGCGTATGTACATCATGTGGGGAGAAAAAAACGGATACAAGGTAAAAGAGGTAGACGTTCAGCCGGGTGAAGTTGCCGGAATCAAATCCGCTACATTGGAATTTGAAGGCCCGTTAGCTTATGGATTTCTAAAGTCAGAAACCGGTGTTCACCGTTTAGTCCGCATTTCACCTTTTGATTCCGGAGGAAGAAGACACACCTCTTTTGCCTCCGTTTACGCATATCCGGAAGTGGATGACTCGATCGAGATCGACATTAATCCTGCCGATGTCGAACTCCACACTTCCCGTTCAGGTGGTGCCGGTGGACAAAACGTAAACAAAGTGGAGACCAAGGTTCAGCTGACCCACAAGCCTACTGGTATCGTGGTGGTTTGTCAGATCGAGCGTTCTCAGCTTGCTAACCGAGAAAAGGCAATGCAAATGTTGAAATCCCGATTGTATCAGATGGAACTGGAGAAGCGGAACGCAGAAATCGCCAAGATCGAATCCTCAAAACTGCGTGTTGACTTCGGCTCCCAAATCCGAAACTATGTCCTTCACCCTTACAAATTGGTAAAAGACAACCGTACCGGACATGAAACATCCGATGCTCAGAGTGTTTTGGATGGAGGTTTGAACGAATTCATGAAAGCCTTCCTACTCGCCCAAAGTGAAGAAGAAGCCAACAAAGATTAATTGACAAGGCCGGAAATTTTCTCCGGCCTTTTGTATTCCCTTAAAAACTGAATGCGGCTACTCCCCTCTTTTTTTACGCTGGATTTTTTCTTGCTCTGCATGAGCTCATTTCTTTTTTTCTCATCATTCAACATGATCATTCCGGAGCTTCCGGCATATCTGAGTTCACTTGGCGGAGAAGATTACAAAGGATTGATTATTGCGCTTTTCACGCTGTCAGCAGGACTTTCCAGACCGTTCAGCGGAAAGTTGGCTGACAAAATCGGCCGAATTCCCGTAATGATGGTTGGCGCGACTGTTTGTTTCGTGGTTGGCCTGCTGTATCCGCTTCTTACATTTGTTTCGGGATTTCTCTTTCTGCGATTTGCTCATGGATTTTCAGCGGGGTTCACTCCTACCGGAGCATCTGCTTATGTTGCCGATATTGTTCCTTTTCAAAAACGGGGTGAAGCCATGGGAATCCAATCTCTTTTCGGTTCCTTGGGAATGGCGGCAGGCCCCGCGGTCGGTGGCTGGATCGCAAGTATCTGGTCAATCAATACCGTTTTTTATTGCGCTGCTTTTACTGCGATTTTCTCCATTCTGATTTT
>DATIAI010000739.1:0-2132 GCA_035458065.1 Algoriphagus sp.
ACCTCTTGGCCATTCACCCAAGTTTTGATTTCTCCGCCGATCATTTCAATGCGATAATGGTTGTATTGACCCATCTTGAAAGCGGTTTTGGCTGCAGGATTTAAATCCAAGGGATAAAGCCAACCTCTACGTGCCTCATCGTAAACTCCGCCAGTCCAGGCTCTTTCAGAAGGATCAGCTTCAATCTGGTAACCGAAGACAAGGCCTTTGCCATCTCGGGCGGCAGGATCAAATTGTCCTCTGACCATCACTCCGGAGTTGCTGGTGAGGTCTTCGACTTTTAATTCTAATTCCAGGATAAAATCACCGTATTTTTCTTCTGTGACCAAAAATGTGTTGGGAGATCCTTTTTCGGATACACCGACAATTTCTCCGTTGACAACATTGTATTTAGCAGTTCCTGCAATGGCTTTCCAGCCAGTTAAATCCTTCCCGTTAAATAAATTCTTCCAACCACTTTCGGTATTTTGGGCCTGGGCGTTATTCAGAATTGCCAAACTTGAGAGAAAGAAAATACTCTTTCTTAACATGTATTTCATTAGATCTTTTGGTTTTGGGTATTGGTTAAAATTCCTGATTAAGTCCTGCCTGGGCAACCAAATTCAATTTCAATTTACGGAATCGATTGCGAGTTTTGTTATCAGAATAGGATATATGGTCTTTTACTTCCTTTTATCGGAAAACTCCCAAGTCAATTCTTACTTTTGCGCATGATTGATTTTAACCTAAAAGGAAAAGTTTTTATCACCTGCAAGGATCGTTCGGTCAGCTATCTGGAGCAGGAGGTTCGGGAGTTGGGATTTGTACCGACATCGGTCATCCGCACCGGAATTGAGCTTCGGGCCAGTTTGGAGGATTGCATGGATCTCAACCTCCATCTGCGAACTGCCTCACACGTGCTGTATGAGATTAAATCTTTTTACCTGCAAAACGCAGAGGATATCTACAGAAAATTCAAATCGATTCCCTGGGAAGAATATCTGGATGTAGATGGCTACTTCTCGGTGAACTCTGTGGCAGAAAATGAATCCATCACCACACCGCTCATTGTCAATGTGAAAGTGAAAGATGCGATTGTTGATCGTTTTCGCGAGCAAAAGGGGAGAAGACCCGACTCAGGTTCCGATTTTGACGGGTTGGTGATTCAGGTTTATTGGAAAGAAACTCAGGCTTCGGTCTATATCAATACTTCAGGAGAGACCTTGGCTAAGCATGGCTATCGTAAAATACCTGGAAAAGCACCGATGATGGAAGCCTTGGCTGCGGCGACCATTTATGCAACAGAATGGAACACCCGAGTACCTTTCATCAATCCAATGTGCGGATCGGGAACTTTGGCAATTGAGGCGGCGCTGATGGCCACCAAGCGCTATCCGGGTTTGTTTCGGGATCATTATTCTTTCCAGCACATTTTGGGATACAGCGAGGAAGCTTTTCAGGCTAAAAAGAAAAAGCTGGAGAGTAAAATCGTAGAGGCAACAGAAGTCAAAATTATCGCGTCCGACATTTCACTTCAGGCGATTTCTTTTGCAAAAGAGAATGCAATCTTTGCCGGAGTTGATCACATGATTGAATTTCAAACCTGCGATTTTGCAGAAACAGAAATTCCGGAAAGGCCCCGTGGCGTGATCATGTTCAATCCAGAATACGGAGAGCGATTGGGTGAAAATGATGAACTGGAAATCACCTACAAGCGCATGGGGGACTTTATGAAGCAAAAGTGTGCAGGCTATCGCGGTTATATTTTTACAGGAAATCTGGAATTGGCCAAAAAAGTAGGATTGAAAGCGAGTAGAAGAATTGAATTCTGGAATGGGACGATTGACTGCCGATTGCTCAAGTATGAACTGTTTGAAGGGAGTCGGGAGCCTAGGAAAGGGAGTGAGCAGTGATCAGTTGGCAGTCTCAGTGATCAGCTTCGATTTATGAATAAAAAAACCAAGCCCGAAGCAAACTGATTGTTTCGGGCTTTTGATTTTATCTCATTCTTCCACCACCTGCGCGACCACCGCCGCCCCGATAAGCGCCTCCCATATTCCCTCCTCGATTGGACTGCTGGAAGCTTTGGTTTTGAGTAGCGCTTCGCTGTCTGTTTTGATAATCTCTATTCATCTGAGAAGGTTGCTGGGTAC
>DATIAI010000740.1:0-6265 GCA_035458065.1 Algoriphagus sp.
GGGAACCGTACTTTCGATCAATCAGGATCGACCGGGCACTTACTTGACTTACCTAGGCTATACGCTTTTGACTTTGGGTATGATCTGGACTCTTTTTGCACCTGGCAGCAGATTTCAGGGGATTTTGTCCCGATTAGGAAATTTGGGAAAAGCCGGGATGATCGCAGGTCTGATGCTTTTGACTCAAGTTGCCACTGCTCAGGATTCCACCGCTGTTTGGCTGGTTCCGGAGGAAAAAGCTAATGCCTATGGCCAACTGATCGTCCAAGACCTGGACGGGCGGATGAAGCCTCTCAATACTTTGGCCAACGAAATTGTCCGAAAGATCTATGGAAAAAGCAAAGTCGAACTGGATCTGGCTAAAGGAAAGATCCACTTGACTCCAGAGCAGTTTCTCCTCGCTGCCCAGCTCGATCCTGAAACTTGGAGCAGTACTCCCCTGATCAAAATTGATCCTAAAAAATCGATGGATCTGTTTTCGGTTTTGGAAAAAGAGCCGGTACCATTCCTGCGTTTTCTTGATTTTGTGACAAATGAAGGAGAATATAAATTGCTTTCATTGGTTGAGGATGCCAATAAACTTAAACCCTCACAACGTACCGAAGCGCACAACGAATTACTGAAAGTCGATGAGCGATTCAATATTTTCTATGGTTTGCTAACGGGGGACTTTCTGAAAATCTTCCCCAACCGATTAGATGACAACAACACTTGGTTCACCGGACAGCAGTTTGCAGAAGGGTTTGAGGAAGAGGATGGAATTTTTGTCAAAAACATCACTGGAATCTACCTCAGAGCTATTTTGAAAGGAATCGAATCCGGAGACTGGGCTGAGGCTGATGAAACCCTGAGCTACATTGACTTGTATCAGCGAAAGGCAGGTTCGGAGGTTTATCCAGATCAAATCCTTATAGACGCAGAGCTTTTTTACACCCAAATCAACCTAGGAAATCGTCTTTTTGGAGTCTTTTGGATCTTAGGAATTTTCATGTTGGGCTTGGGAATTACCATGCTTTTCCGTGAAGGAAAAGGACTTTTACTTTCTTGGAAAATAGGAACAGCTTTGACATGGCTGGGTTGGTTGGCATTCACTTTTCACTTGGGACTCCGCTGGTATATTGCCAAACATCCGCCATGGAGCGACGGTTTCGAAATGTTGGTTTTCGTAGCTTGGGGAGTGCTTTTCTTTGGTTTGGTCTTTTCCGGAAAATCGAGATTCACTGTTCCGCTTGCCCTGCTTTTTTCAGGAACTTTGCTTTTCGTCAGCTTCCTGGATTGGCTCAATCCTGAGATCACCAACCTGATGCCTGTACTTAATTCCTATTGGCTGAAAATCCACGTAGCGGTCATTGTGAGCGGATATGCCCCTCTTGCACTTTCAGCAATTATCGGACTTTTGAGTCTGATCCTCCTTCTATTCAAACCCCAAAATCCGAATGCAAACTGGTGGAAAGCCCAAAAGGAACTGATTGCAGTCAATGAGCTTTCGATCACCATCGGCTTGTTTTTACTCGCGGTCGGGACATTTTTGGGTGGTGTCTGGGCCAATGAAAGCTGGGGACGGTACTGGGCTTGGGATCCCAAGGAAACCTGGGCGCTGATCTCCGTACTGGTCTATTCCATTATCCTTCACCTCCGACTGGTGCCTGCTACCCGATCAGCAATTATCTATAATCTGGCAAGCCTGTGGGGGTTCTCATCAATTGTGATGACTTCATTTGGGGTAAACTACTACCTCAGCGGGCTGCATTCCTATGCCAAAGGTGACCCGGTTCCCATACCGATTTGGGTATATTGGATCACAGGGGTTCTCTTGGTAATTTCAGTGATGGCTGTTTTCAGGTACAGAAACCTAAGCCTCCAAGACCAGCGAGAGTTAATGATTTGACTCTTAAATCGGCACTAAATAGTCAATTAGTAATTTGTACCTTCCTGCTTTCAACCTTTTTCTTATCCATGAACAAAGAAAATATTGCCCTGATTTTTTTCATTGTCTTAAAATTCGCTCTTCAGTATGCCGTGGTTCATCCTGATTTTGACCTTCATCGTGATGAATTCCTGCATCTGGATCAGGCAGATCATTTGGCTTGGGGATATTTGTCGGTGCCACCGGTGACCTCATGGATTTCGGTTTTGATCCAGTGGCTTGGAAATTCTGAATTCTGGGTTCGATTTTTCCCCGCACTTATTGGTATTTTTACGGTTTGGGTGGTTTGGGATTTGGTCAAAAAACTCGGAGGGAATCTCTTCGCACAATCCCTTGCAGCTGTAGGCTTGCTGTTTTCTGCTTTGATCAGATTGAATATTCTCTTCCAGCCAAATTCCATAGACATCCTCTGCTGGACTTTGGTGATTTACTGCCTGGTATGCTTTTACCAAACTGATAACTCCAAGTGGCTTTACTTCCTGGCTTTAAGTTTTGCCTTTGGGTTTATTAACAAATACAACATTCTTTTTCTGGCCATGGGGCTTTTTCCTGCTTTGGCTTTGACTCCAAGCCGGAAGATCTTCCAAAATAAACACCTCTATTATGCCTTACTTTTGGCAGTAGTTGTGGTCATGCCAAACCTCATTTGGCAATGGCAAAACGGTTTTCCAGTGTTTACCCATATGCGATTGCTGAGCAAACACCAATTGGTAAATGTCAGCCGAGCGGGGTTTCTGATCGAGCAATTGCTGTTTTTCTACCCTACACTATTTGTTTGGGTTTCTGGATTGGTGGTTTTGGGATTCTCTGCGAAGTTTAAGGACTTCCGCTTCGTGTTTTGGTGCTTCATCTTCACCTTGGCGATTTTCACATTTCTCCATGCCAAATCCTATTATGCTGCCGGCCTATATCCTGCGCTGTTGGGTTTTGGTTCGGTATGGCTTTCGGATTTCTTTGAAAAAGGCTGGAAAAGCAAATTGAAACCTGTCCTTTTAATAATTCCACCTGCACTTTTTCTTCCCGCATTGCCACTGATCCATCCCTATTATTCGCCCGAAAGAATTCTGGAAAATCCACCAGCCTATTCACTTCTCGGACTCAACCGATGGGAAGATGGCAAGGAACATCCGATTCCCCAGGATTTTGCAGACATGGTGGGCTGGAGCGAATTGGCTCATTTGGTAGACTCAGCTTACCAGATGATGCCCAAAGAGGGCCGGATTATGATCATTTGCAGCAATTATGGTCAAGCCGGAGCGATCAACTATTACTCCAAAATCCCCGAACTCGAAGCCTTAAACATGAGTGCGGATTACCTGTATTGGTTTGAATTGGAGGAAAAAGTGGACCATTTGATTTTGGTTTGGGAACATGATGAACAGATCACCGATCGTGAGTTGAATTTTTTTGAGGAATACCAAGAAATCGGAAAAATCACCCATCCATTAGCGAGAGAAAAAGGAACAACAGTTCATTTCTTACGAGGAGCCAAAGTAGACATCAACCAGATTTTGAGAGATGAAGTGGTGGAGGAAAGGAAGATTTGGGAGAATGGAAATGAATAAAGTAAACTCTGAATTAATGGTTGCAATTTCCCTTGTGGGCACTTTTTGATAATAAAAAATCCGAAAATTGATTTGGACAAAATCCATTTATCAATCTTCTTAAAGGGCATGTCTAGTCTCATTTCACTTCGCCAACGGAAAACCAAAACACTCTGAAAATGAGAGTTTTTACTAAAATTTTTTACCCTTGAGAGAAAAAACATAATGGGGAAGAATGGGTAAATTCATAGTAGAATTATCCAACCAATCTTTTTTTAACAAAACTTCCTCCACCTAAACTTTAAATGTTATGAAAACTCCAATTGTCCTTTTACTGACAGGGCTTTCCGTAGCCCTATTTTGTCAATGTTCTGAGAAAAAAGCAGAAATAAGTGCTTCCTCGGAAGAAGCTACGCCGGACCCAAGCACGATGTATCATGGTTTTGAAAGTCAGGTTGCATGGGGCGAGCATCTGGTACTCATTGGCGGATGTAATGATTGCCACACACCAAAAATAATAACTCCTGAAGGGGCTGTACTTTTAGACTCTGCCCTTTGGCTCTCGGGACACCCTGCAGGATCTCCAAGTTTTGAAGTGGACAGAAAGGCCATGGAAAGTAAAGGACTAGTCGTGACCCAGGTTTTTACAGAGTGGGTTGGTCCTTGGGGCGTTTCCTATGCTGCCAATTTGACCCCGGATGAAACTGGTATTGGCAACTTTACGGAGGAACAATTTTTCCGGGTTTTGCGGGAAGGAAAATATAAAGGCTTGGTAAACTCAAGACCAATTTTGCCTCCCATGCCTTGGGAAATGTACCAAAATATGACTGATGACGAGATCAAAGCCATCTTTGCCTATCTCAAGTCGATCAAGCCTGTGAATAATATTGTGCCGGCGCCTTTGCCTCCTGTTGGGGCAAACTAGCTTGTAATCCTCATGGCATGAGATAATCTAGAAATCTGATTGAAAAATTGAAGGCAACAAAGCCCAAATCCGAAGACGAATTGGGCTTTTTTCATGACTCACTCCGAAAATCAGCTTCAATCCTGGATTTTTAACTAATTTCTATTCAGCTCCCCACTTTTAGATTATTCACCAATAATGATAAAGGCCTGGCATATTGTTAACTTCTATTTTATTCTGGTTATGGAAATTCTCAAGGGTTTTATCTCTGTTATTTTTTATGATTTTCGGAGGATCAACTTCAATTTCAATAACAAAACCTCCCATGCCAATCTGTTTATATTTCATGCATCAACTTGACCCTCTATAGATTCGATCCGATAAAATTGAAATTACAGCAAATAACCTTGATGGAAATAATCGAATTCTAAACCCTTAAACTAAAGCGAAACTTTTGGTTAATTATTGACGTCCTGTATTTTTAATTGATGATTTTCCAATTTTTAATTAGCCAGAATAATGATCATACGCCCCTACTACCCAATTTTATTGCTGATTTTTTTCATTCTGATTTCCTGTGAACCCAAAGAAGAGGTAACACCCGCACCTGACCCTTTTCCTCCGCTTTCCATTTACAAGGATTTGTTTTTGGCAGAGGCCCGAGCAAGGGGATATGATCTGGACATGTCAGGCTTGGATATGCAGTATGTTGATGGCAAAATCACGCCTGGAAACGGTCGTGAATTCTGTGGCTATGGCTGGTCCAATTTCCCACCTACAGGAAGAAGACAAGTGTTCATCTCCAGGGAGCCTTCCTGTGGATATGTGAATTATACTGAAATAAGGCGTGAAATATTCGTCTTCCATGAAATTGGACACGCATTTCTCAACTTACAGCATGACAATTCCTTCCTTTGCGACGGCAGACCTCTTTCCTTAATGAATGAATTTGTTGAAAGGTACGATTACTACGAGGATACTCCTGAAGACAAAAAATATTACCTGGATGAGCTATTTGATAGACTTGCCGCTGAAGAAGAATGTATCAGATACGCGAAAGATTTTTCAGAAAATCCTGTCTTTTTCAGTCTGCAGGACAGTGGTCAAAGATGGTTTTTTTCTAACTCACAGGGGAGTTTTGCTGGAGATACCGTCAGAAGCTCTAATCCGAACGCCTTGTTAATTTCTTCAGTTCCAGGCAGAACATCAACTACAACAGGGTATTGGTTTTCCCAAATCGAAAATCCGAACATCCCCGAAAACGCCAAAGTCACTCTACGTGCCAAAGTCTATTCAAGCGGTTTGACTGGACCTGGAGTCGCGATTGCCTTGCGCGTCTATGAGCATGTTTTATCCAAAACTGGGGCTGAAACCCAAGAATCAAGTTTGTTAACAACAGAAAATACACCAGCTACCGGACCTTTAAATGGTCAACTTCTTGAGTTAACTATTCCAAATTTTACTCGAAAAACAACAGTACTCCTTCCTTTCGCAATCATGCTGCCTGGAACTGAAGGTGAGGTGAGATTTGAGGATTTTGAAATAATCGTGGAAAAGTAAATTTCATGCTCCTTCCCAAAAAATAAAAACTGAAATCATATAATTTGCTTGAATGAAATTATCTAGAGTCCATTAATAAGAGAGTTCAAACACAGTGTTTTTTAAAGAACAATTTCAGTTTATCACGCTTAAATTTTTAGATTATAAGACCCAAAAACGGGAAGTAATTGGGCTTTGTTTTTTTGGTGAGCCTTTTATTCCCTTTTATATGAGTTTATTTTCTTGATTTTTTCCAGTCCTTCAGGTTGGTCACAATACTCAGAATAAGTGCTGCAAAAAAAAGTGCGCCAGTAAGAATATCCACCAATTGCTCGGAAACAGAGAGGGAAT
>DATIAI010000741.1:0-5831 GCA_035458065.1 Algoriphagus sp.
ATCTGCTGAATTGGATTCAATGACTGACTTCCATTCAGGTTTCCAAAGGATAATTTCTGATGCTGAGTAGCTTATGGCTTTTGACCAAAGGTTAACATCAAACCAAACATGTGGATCCACACTGTGGGCTTCCGGACCGGACCGGATCAGAAGGTCCTTTGGTAGGCCTTTGGAGATATCAATAAGGGTTTGACTATAGGCCAACTTTTCGAAAATCTCAGTCATTTTACCTTCAAGGTACAATCCATGGTATATCACCAAATCTGCATTGGTCAAAAGATCCAAGTCCCTCACGGACGCCTTATATAAATGTGGGTCTACACCCGCAGGCATCAGGGCAATGACATCAGCCTGATCTCCCACCAGATTTTTGATCCCGTCTGCCAAAATACTTGTAGTCGCCACAATCAGGGGTTTTTCTCTTGCTTCTTTGGAATCAGACTTACAGGAAACCAGAGCCAAAGTGAGTGCGAAAAGGCAGATCAGCTTTTTCATGACTGCAAAACCAATATGTTGCCTGCCACATCCTTTGACATGAAGAGGGTCTTTTTTTGATCAACCAGGATTTCCAGAGATCCATCAAATTCGACTTTGTCCAAGACTTTGATTCTCGCGCCGATATATGCGCCAACCTTGTCCAAATAGCGGAGAAAAGCTGCAGAACTATCCTTGACAGCCACGATTTGTCCGGTCTGGTCAATGTCCATTTCATTGAGCTGGACTCTCGGTCTTGCCCTAACGTCTCCAAACTCATCCGGAATCGGGTCTCCATGTGGGTCAAACTTGGGGTAATTCAAATAGGAGTCAAGCCGCTGTATCAAGAGGGTGGAATTGATGTGCTCTAATTGTTCCGCAACTTCATGAACCTCGTCCCAAGCAAAATTTAACTTTTCTACTAAGAATACTTCCCAAAGTCGGTGCTTTCGTATCGTCTGAAGCGCATGTCTTTTTCCGGTTTCGGTGATTTGAAGGCCGTAATATTTCCGGTATTCAATGACTTCTTTTTCACCAAGCTTTCTCAGCATATCGCTTACAGAAGCAGCCTTTGTATTCATCTCTGCTGCGATGTCATTGGTAGATACACTTTTTTTCCCGCCGTCGGAGAGGTGATAGATCGCTTTGAGGTAATTCTCTTCTGCGGTGGTTAAATCCATAGCTCTGCTTTTTGAATAATGAGTCAAATATAAAAATATATTTAGATATAGCTAAAAATAAATTTAACAAGAGCTAAATCACCTGTGGAAAACCCGATTTCAAATGTGTTTTTGAATTTAGATAAGGCTAAAAAAATTATTAGAGTGTTGTTAAAACCTGTTTAAATAGCTTTTTATCAGTAGGTTATGATTCAATTAAATATCCGAGGTGATGCTGGAATACAGAAATATCCCAGTTTCCATTCCTGGAAAATGAGTGTAAAAACAAGGGTGGGGGTGGATAACTTTCCACACTTATCCACTTCCCCCATAGCCGGAAGCTGTATTAGGGAAGGAGATTTTGAATAGCCTGCTGGAAATGAATCTTTTCTGTTTTCCACAGGACGTTTTCAGGAGGTGCTGAATTGAAATAGGTTTGTTCCAAAGCTTCTTCAAACTTTTCATGAGCTCTGGTGGAATCTAAAAAGTCAACAGAATAGCCACCGTTGAAATCCGCAAGAAAAGTCTCCCATTTTGGATTCGGACTGATCAATACTGGTATATGCAAAGCGGCGCATTCAAAAAGTTTGGTAGGCATTTTATCAGCAATTACCGGATGGTTTTGATAGGGCAAAAGCGCAAAGTCTGACCTTTTTAATGCTGCTATCAGGTCGTGATGTGGAACTGGATTTCGGTCAATCCTGATTGTCAGTTGGGGAATTTCCCTGGCAATTTGGGTAAGTTTTCCTCTAAAATTTTCAAGTGGGCAATGCCCGATAATTTCCAGCTTCGATTCCGGGTAGTCTTTCAGAATTTCTTTGAACCATATCACTGCATCCCAAGTACCAAATGATGGAGTGACAGTACCAGAGATGCAAAAACGGAACTTCTTATTTCCTTTTAATCGAAGCGATCCTTTCGCTTCGATCTCTCCTTGGTACTTATTTTCCAAAAAGAGAAAAGGTCTTTTTTCAGGCATTTCGTGTGCATAGCACTTTTCTGCCAATAGAAATAAATCAATTCCCTTTACTGATTCAGCCCTTCGGATGAGTTTGATTGCTTTCTCTTTTTTCCTGGATGAAAGATTGGAGTTAAGGTCCAGATTTGCCGGGTAATTTTCCTGGACATCATATACCAGTTTATAACCTAAAATAGGTTTGAAAAATGAGGCAATTGGCAGAAATTCATAAGTACAACAAATCAAAACTTTTGGGCGTACCCGAAACAAGCAAATTAAAAATCTAGGCTGTGCTAAAATCCGATCCCAAGTGGAATCGAAATGACTCATAGAAGAAAAAAATCGAATTCCTGACTCTGATTTCGGCTTTTTAGGAGAAAAGCCTATGATGTTAAGCCTGTATTTATTTGTTTCGCCCAGCGAAAGAGCCAGCTTTCCAAAGGCTCGGATATCCCTGATCGGCTTCAGGGTAGAAGCAATCAGTACTGAAACCTTTTGGGCCGAAATCTGACTCATTAACGAAACTATAAAAAATAATGGAACTGAAAACAATCATCGAAGCAGCTTGGGAAAACCGTGAAATGCTGAAGGAAAAAGAAACCGTAGATGCTATAAAAACCGTCATTGAACAATTGGACGCGGGTCAACTCCGGGTTGCTGAGCCCACTGAAGATGGTAATTGGAAAGTAAATGACTGGGTGAAAAAGGCAGTGATCCTTTATTTTCCAATCCAAAAAATGCAGACTATCGAGGTTGGTCCTTTTGAATTCCATGATAAAATGGCCCTCAAAACAAATTACGCTAAGCAAGGAGTACGGGTAGTCCCTCATGCTGTGGCGCGTTATGGAGCCTTCCTTGCATCTGGAGTGGTGATGATGCCAAGTTATGTTAATATTGGTGCTTATGTGGACAGTGGCACGATGGTTGACACTTGGGCTACAGTCGGTTCTTGTGCGCAGATCGGCAAAAATGTTCATTTGAGTGGTGGTGTTGGTATCGGTGGGGTATTAGAGCCTGTTCAGGCTGCCCCGGTTATAGTGGAAGATGGTGCTTTTATTGGTTCCAGGGCTATAGTAGTGGAAGGTGTAAGAATCGGTAAAGAAGCTGTAATAGGCGCCGGTGTGACTTTGACGGCAAGTTCAAAAATCATAGACGTTACGGGTTCTGAACCTGTGGAATATAAAGGATATGTTCCTCCTCGGTCAGTAGTTATCCCGGGTTCATTGGCAAAAAACTTTCCAGCTGGAACCTTCCAAGTTCCATGTGCTTTGATCATTGGTCAGCGCAAGGCTTCTACCGATCTCAAGACCTCACTCAATGATGCGCTTAGAGAAAACAACGTAGCAGTCTAAAAAACAAAAATGCAATTGAGCATGGAGAGTAAGTCACTCACAGGGTTGATTTCCACTATGCGAGATTCCATGTGACTGCTAAAAGCAACTAAAATCACATGAAATTATTTACTAAAGCTCTTCTCGTTCCGGTTCTTGCTGCTACGATGTGGGCCTGTTCCGAATCCAAAAAAAATTCAGCTGATCGACATTTCGAGAAAGGTGAATTTGAATTGGCTGTTCAGACTTATACCAAAGACTTAAAGCTTAAACCTACTGATGTAAGGACGCTTTACAACCGAGGTCGGGCTTATCAGGAATTGGGAAAATTAGATGATGCAAAGTCAGATTATGAATCGGCGTTAAATCAAGATCCCAACAATTTTCAGGTCTTGTTAAGCTTGTCATATGTGCAGTTGGAAGAAAAGAATTATGCCAGTGCATTACTTTATGCTACCAAAGCACAAGAAATCCCCGGTGCACCGGCAATGGCTTCCTTTCTGAAAGGAAGGGCTTTGCATCAATTGGGACTTCCGGATGAAGCACTCAAAGCCTACGGCAATGCCATTCAAATTGACAAAGACTTTGGACAGGCATATTTTAACAGAGGAATGTTAAAGGTGGCTATGAAGAAAAACAAACAAGCCTGTGAAGATTTCAAGCTGGCAACAGTCCTAGAATATCCCGGTGCGCAGGATTTGTTCAATAAATATTGTAAGTAAAATGAATCCCGCTTCTGGCGGGATTTTTTTATTTGACTGCTTCGACTTCGTGTTCGTGAGGCTTGTGGTCGCAGATTGAATCTGAAGTGATCTTTCCCGCACCAGAGCAAGTTTTACAGTCACTGACTTCTTTTCCAGAACCCATACAATCCGGACAGGTCAGCCTTCCTTTACCAGAGCATCGTTCGCATTCAAAAAATTCGATAATATTAAAAACGTTGGCTTTTTTTATCATTCCTGATGCCGCGCATCGGCTGCAACCGACGATTCCTTTGGATTTGCAATAATCACAAACTTGCTCGATTTGTTTGTTTCCATCGCATGTAAAGCAGGTTTGGTATCGATATCCCCGACGATCACAGAGTTGGCAGGATTGGATAGCTGCAATCGGGGACTTTAACCTTTCCTGAAGTTCTTTTGCTCCTTCATAATTTTCTCCTTTAAAGCCCGTCAGTTCGAGGTATTTATTGAGAAAATTTGAACTGTTGTCATATTGACCCAATTGGAAAAGTGTCTCTGAGAAATAATAAGGCATTTCATCAGGCAAAGGGAGACCTGAATCAATCAAGTTTCTGAAAATTGAATTGGCAGTCTGATAATCTTTTTGCTCCATTGCTGCCAAAGCACCTTTCATCCAACGGTCAGTTTGGCCGAGATTTGGACTGATTTGGGCCTCCGCAAAAGAAAACGAGAGAAGGAGTATTGCCAGAAGGAGGAATTTAAATTTTAGGAGCGAAGGATTCAAAAGCAGAATTTTTTGGTAAGTAACTAATAAGAATCTGTGGTCCAAAGTTAAGGATTGCTAAATGGTGGATTTGTCTTTTGAAGTAAAGATATCTCAATTCGGATTTGGTTTTTTTGTAGTTTGGAATTCAAAACTTTTTCCCGATGAGCAAAATTGACCAATTTAAAGCACATCTGTCCGACGGTCAGGTGTTTAAGAAGGATTTTATTGTTTTAGGAACTGGCATTTTGGATGGTGAACCTGTTCCACAATCCCCTGTCAAAGTCCCATTGAAAACCATGAACAGGCATGGTTTGATAGCAGGTGCCACTGGTACCGGGAAAACCAAAACTCTTCAGGTCATTGCGGAGCAATTATCGCTTAAGGGAGTCCCCTCTGTTTTGATGGATCTCAAAGGGGATCTTTCCGGACTTGCAAAACCGGGAGAATCATCTGATTTCATACTCAAAAGATCCGCAACAATCGGTGTCGAATACACTCCACAGGGTCTTCCGGTGGAAGTGATGTCTATTTCCAATGAGAAAGGAGTACGACTGAAGGCTACAGTCTCAGAGTTCGGTCCAGTTTTGCTTTCTCAAATTCTAGAGTTGAATGATACCCAGCAAGGTGTTGTCGCTTTGGTTTTCCGCTACAGCGATACCCATCACCTTCCTTTGCTTGATCTTAAAGACTTCAAGCGGGTGCTTCAATTCATTACAAATGAAGGGAAATCAGCTATTGAGAAAGAATTTGGGCAGGTTTCTTCGGCTTCAGTCAATACGATCATGCGCAAAATCATCGAACTGGAACAGCAAGGTGCCGAACGATTTTTTGGAGAGCTATCCTTTGATGTGGTTGACTTCGTGAGGACAAAAGATGGCAAGGGTGTGATTTCAGTCATACGCTTGACAGATATCCAGAGCAGACCCAAGTTGTTTTCAACTTTTATGTTGAGTTTGCTTT
>DATIAI010000742.1:0-15908 GCA_035458065.1 Algoriphagus sp.
TGAGTTGATCGATAAAATTAAAAATGCAGCCAATTTCCAACAAGGTTATATGACCATGCGTCAGATAAGTTTCGGTCTCCTGGATATGGCTTACCACAGCAAAAATCCTGAAGCGATAGAGGATATCAGAGCATTTGAAGAGGAAGTGATGAAGAAAACTGATCTGTTACCCAAAGTACCGGATACGATGGTGAGCACCAGTTTTTCACATATTTTCCAAGGCGGATATTCCTCCGGATATTACAGCTACAAATGGGCCGAAGTCTTGGATGCTGATGCCTTTGAACTGTTTTTGGAAAAGGGAGTTTTTGATTCTGAAACAGCACTCTCCTTTGAGAAGCATGTACTTTCTGCGGGCGGAAGCGAGCACCCTTCAGTATTGTATAAAAGATTTCGAGGAAGAGATCCAAAACCGGACGCCTTGCTGAAGAGATCTGGACTGATTTTAGCCTGATTGTAAAATCACAAGATTAGTCCTACCTTTTTTGAATCTAAATTTTTGACTTTATGAATTCCATTCGCCAAAACATGCCGGCCTATTTGAAAGCTTTATCAGTTATGGTTTTCATAATTGTCTTAGTCTTTTTCCTGATTGTGGGCAGAAGTCTGTTGATTCCGCTTTTCATGGGTGGCTTTTTTGCGATACTTTTTACACCCTTGAGTATGATACTTGAAAAGTATCGGGTGCCCAGAACGCTCAGTAGCGTGATCTCACTTTTGTTAATGATCGCCTTGGTAGCCGGGCTGATCAGTTTCATCATCAACAATATAGTCAGCTTCACCAAAGACTTTAATAATGTTTCAGACCGGTTGGAAACAGTCGCTAATGATTTGGATAATTGGACCTATCAAAATTTCGGAATCGATGAAAATTTTGCCGAAAAAGCAAAATCTGACAATATCCTGGAGTTCTTAAACCAAAACAGCACTAGTATTTCAAACTTTGCATTGAATACCATAGGATCGCTTTCCGGGCTTATTTTGATACCGGTTTTCATGTTTTTCTTTTTGCTTTATCGGGACCACCTTACCAAGATGATAGTCATGATCTATCGGGATAACGATCCTGCAATAGTCAATCTGCGAATTACCAATCTCCGTAAAGTCATCCAAAGCTATATCGTTGGAGTAGGCAAAGTCATGGTTATTTTGGCTGTTTTAAATATTGTTGCATACTCAATTATTGGGATCAAGCATGCAATCTTCTTTGGCGTCATTGGAGCAATCCTGAATATCATTCCCTATGTGGGCCCGTTCTTTGGCGTTTTATTGCCCATTGTCTATTCATTTTTGACAATGGACAGCTTGTTCTATCCCTTGGCAATATTTATTGTCTACCAAGCGATTCAGATGCTGGAAGGGAATTTTTTAACTCCAAAAATTGTCGGAGGAAATGTCAACTTGAATGCGTTCATCACTTTCCTCGGTTTGCTTGTAGGTGCGGCAATTTGGGGTGTAGCAGGAATGATCTTAGTGATTCCGACAATGGCTATACTCAGGGAAATATTTGAACTGGATGAAAGCACAAAACCATACGCACTGTTGCTGGGAGAGGAAAAAAAAGTAAAAATGAAAAAACCAAAAAATGAGCCTACCGAATAAAATTTTCATTGGAATCTGCCTTTTGCTAGTAATCGGTTGCGACAGCATCGAGGACAAAAAGGGGAGATTTTTATTGAAAGGAAATGAGAAACTGGAGGAAAATGATCCCAAATCCGCCATTGGTTTTTATAATGAGGCTATTGCACTGGACTCGACTTATTCGGATGCTTATTTCAACAAGGCAATGGCTCACCTCAGGCTCAATCAACTGGATGAAACCATTCTGGATCTGAACAAGGCAATTCAATTCCGCCCGGATTATTTCGAAGCCATTTTTCAAAGAGGACTCAGCTACCTGGACAATGGAGAATTTTACAAAGCAAAAGAAGATGCCGATCGTCTGCTAAAACTTGATTCAAACAATTGGAAATCTTACTTTTTGGGTGGCTTGAGCCAGGAAAAACTGAAAAAATTCCCTGAAGCGCTCCAAGCTTTTGAGAAAGCATCAAGTATTGAACCTCAAAATTCCGATTTGCTCGTCAATCAGGCCACTATTCTTTATTATCAAAAAAAATACGGACCTGCAAAAGAAATTCTGATCAAGGCAGAGCAATTGAACCCTTCTGAACCCAACCTACACAACCTTCGATCCATGATTCTTTTTGACGAAAAGGACGCGGAGGGAGCATTAGCTTCAGTTGAAAAAGCCATTACACTGGACAACAGACAGGCTTATTTTTACAACAATAAGGGTCTTTATCTTTTGTTTTTAGACAAACCTGAAGAGGCCATAACGCTGATCAACCAGAGCATTCAAATGGAGCCAAAAAACCCCTTCGCAATGCGCAACAAGGGGATTTATTATGTATTGCAAGGGGACAAAATCTCTGCTTTACAATATCTTGAGGAGCTTTCTAAAAATTACCCGGAGATGGATTTGGTGCAAGAATATTATCAAAAAGCTCAGGCTCTGTAGCTTTTTTCAGCGACCACTTCTTTTACCTTTTTCAGGAGTTCGGTTGCATCTATGGGCTTAGCTACAAATCCTTCAAACTCGCATTCGTCAATTCTCTCCAAAATTTCAAGTTTGGCGGCAGCTGTCAAGGCAATTATTGGAGTATTGGAGAATTTCTTTATAGCCAAAGTTGCCTCAAAACCGTCCATTTCTGGCATTTGAATATCCATCAGAATGCAGTCATATTTTCCGTTTCTGGCAGCATCCACAGCTTCTCTTCCATTGTGAACCCGGTCATACGTGAATCCCCACTTTTTTATGATTTTGCCTAAAACTAAAGAATTCACCTCATTATCCTCAGCCATCAGCAAATGGATTCCATCGGATATTCTGGCAGGATTTTCAATTTTCGGCGTTTGGACCTGAATCTCCTGAACCCGGTCAAATTCCAGTTCAAAGTAGAATCGACTGCCTTTTCCTACCTCTGATTCAAGGGAAATTTTCCCACCCATTAGATTCAGCAATTTTCTGGTAATGGAAAGTCCCAAACCGGTCCCCCCATATTTTGAGCTGAATGTGGGTCTTACCTGGTCGAAATCATTGAAGATTTTTTCCTGATTTTCTGGGGCTATGCCAATCCCTGTGTCCTTCACTTCGAAATTGATTCGGACTTTATTTCTCATTTGCCCTAGAAGCTCAATTTTCACATCGACACTTCCTTCATTGGTAAATTTGAGAGCATTGGTAATCAGGTTATTCAGAACCTGGGAAAGTCTGGTTTTGTCACCTTTGACATGAATATCCAGTCCATCAGATAGATGGAGTTCCAGTTTGTTTTTGCTGTCTTTGGCATGAAAAGAAAGGCCTTTCATGACCTGTTCCAGCAGATTTTTCAGATTGAAGGGATTATTTTCAATAGTCAGTTTGCCTGCTTCAATTTTCTGGAAGTCAAGCAGGTCATTGATCATGATGATCAGATTTTCCACTGCAAAATTGATAGTATTGAGGGCAGTCTTTTGGTTTTCGGTAGGCTCCTCTTGGAAAAGTGAGTAGACTGATCCGGAAATGGCATTCAATGGTGTCCTCAATTCATGACTGATCATAGACAAGAATTCGGATTTAATCTGGTTTGCTTTCTCAGCTGCCAATCTTGCCTCATCCAACTTTGACTCAAATTCCTTCTGCTTGGAGATATCTGTCAGGTATCCATACCATACCATATCTCCATTGTCCAAAGCTTGTGGTCTTGCAGCCCCCAATACCCATCTGTATTCCTGAGAATTGCCGCCGGATTTCACTCTGAATTGACATTGCCAAGGCTCCATCTTACGGGCAGAGGCCACAGAAGACATGATCACCAAAGGCAAATCCTGAGGATGAACTTTGGAAATGGCAGCAGAAATATCGGTGAATTGGTGAATTTCCTCATTGGAAATTCCAAGGACAGAATTGATTCCCTTAGAGAGGAAGGAGAAGTTCATTTGACCTTCCGCATTCAGTACTAGTTGATACAATCCTCCGGGTACCTGTTCAGTCAGGTTGACCAGAAAATCGCTACTCGCCTCAACTCTCTTTTCAAGATTGATTTTTTCAGAAATGTTCCTAAAAGAGAGCGTGATGTACTCAGCCTGGTTGAAAATTGTCTTTCGAGAAGCTACTTCCAAGGTCAGCTGTTTTCCCTTATCATTGATCAAAAGTGTGGAAAAATGCGAAACAGATCTTATGCTTGCGGGTATTGAAATCCATTCTGACCAAGGGTTAGCTTCTTCGAAAAAGACATTCAAATCCTCCAAATGCAAGATTCTGTCGTTTTTTTCAAACCCGAAAAGCTCAATTACTTCTTTGTTTGCCAAAAAAACTTTCCCGTCAGGATCCACGACCATCATCGCCTCAGGGCTATCCATCCAAAGATGCCGTTGCATTTCCAGTTCATTTTGAATGGCAATGCTTTGGCTATCATCCCAAATTACACCCCAAACTTCCGTTTGGTTTTTTTCGGGAAAAAATGCTGAAAAACCTATTTTTTGTGATTTTGAGATTTTGAGATTTCCTTCAAATTCAATTTGCTGAGGATTTAGGGAAGCGACTTCACCTTTGATTTGATCTAAAAACAAATCCTGAATGGTCGCTTTTTTGAATTCCTTTCCAAGTAATTCTGAAAGGATTTTCTCTGTATTCGGTTCCAGCAGCAATTCCCGTTTTTCCAAATCCAATTTCCAGTTTCCGGATTTAGCCAGTTCAGGAGCCTTATCGCGCAGTACGCCAAGCCTTTTGTCATTTTTGAAGCTGTTAACCCTTTGGGAAATGTTCCTGGCGATGATAAAAAACGTCTCCGGATTAAATTGTACTGAACATTCCAAATGACGATAGCTACCATCTTTCCCTAAAAATCTTAATTCTAAAAAAGCTACCTCCTGACTTTTAAGATGTGATTTCCAAGTTTCCTGAACTTCTTTCAGGTCGTCTTCATGGATGAAAGGACAAAGATTGGTATTGAGCAATTCCTCAACCTCATACCCTAAAACCGGTAAAACCGTCCCATTCAAATAAGTCAGGTGGTCGTATTTACCAATGGCAATTAGGTCAAGTTTTGAGGTAAAGAATTGATAAGCCTCTTTTCTGCTCGGAAGTCCATGTGTTTTAACCTCTTTTCCTTTGTAAAACAGGAAATAATTTGATCCGCTGTCCTGAGGTAATTCCAGCTTAAATGAATAGTCTTTTTTTTGGTGGGTGAGAATCAGTTCCTCTTTAAAAATATAGGCATTGATATCGAGTCCTAACCCGACTAAAGACCTGTCTGTCAGGGTCTCCCCTACCTGCTCCTCAAACGATTCATTCGCATAAAAAATAGAATATGGATAGGTATCATCAGCCAAGAAGACCATTTCCGATGACTCGTAAATGATCTTTTTAAATGTGCTGTTTATGCCTTTATCCTGCATCGAATTTCAATTGCTATTCTTTCCTGGTGTACTATGATCAAAAAAGATCAACCCCACGCAGTAAACATACAGCAATTTGTATTTCGTAGCAAATTTTATTAATTATAAATACAATTTTTTGCAGAAAAATTAAATTCCAAACTCCACTTGGAATGTTCCAAACCAGAAGTTGTCAGCATCCTGCAATTCTGGAACAGCCTCAAACCAGCTATATCCAATATTTCCCTGAATTTTGATTCGATGTCCATTCAGATATCGAGTAAACCCGAGTATAGTTTCTTCTGCCCTTTTTTCCAGAGGTGATACTACTTCGTCAGGATTAACAAAAGCATATCGGAATGCCAGTTCTGATTTTCTGGACAACATTCTACTGACATGGAAATTGGCTCCGTTTCCAATCCAAACGGCTCTTTTAAGTCCTTCTGCATTTTCGGTGATTGGATTTTGTGCATTTCTTCTGAAATATTCAGCCATTACCCCCCAGCCAATGTACTTAAACATAGCGTCAGCAATAATTACATTCTGATCCCCTTTCTCATATAAGTAGGCCCCGGTTTGACCGCGGCTTCTGGCAGCGTTTTCATTCCAGTTATAAGTCACGCCCAGAGAGAGCTTTGGAGTGGATTCGAATTCCAGATCTCCTTCCGAATAATCTCCTGAGTTTATGAAAGTACCAAAAGGCAGATATTCAAATCGTCCCGTATAACTCAGCCCATAATCTCCTGGAGCTGGATTTCTGCCCTCTCCGGTACTGACTGCACCTTTTAGTTGGTATTGAGCTATTCCCTTGGTGGGCAGGGTATAATATCCAAAAAACCCAAAATCACGATCCAAGGTAAAAATACCGTTGGCAATCGACCGGTCTGCAAACTGAAGATTGCCCGAACTAACCACCCGCTCCCGATTACCCGGAAGTTTGGATTGCCCAAATCCAAAATATAGGTTTGGTTTAAAGAAATAATACACAATTGCATCTCGGATTGGCTGTGCAAATTCTCCGGCATCTAAGTCAAGGTCAGATTTTGAAAATCCAAGCTGGATATAATATTGGATTCGGGGATTCAACACATATCCGTCAAATCTCAGCCTAAGTCTCCTTACTCTGAAATCGGTCTGTTCGACAGAAAGATCTTCCCCACTTTCAGTTCGAATACCGAATCTGTTTTGGATTCTGAATCTTAAATTCAATAAAAAAAGAGAGTCTTTTGAAATACTAATCCCTTTATCCACTTTGATAAGGGCTCTTTCGTCGCTTTCTACTTGAGAAAATGCAGGATTGGAGATTATGCCAATCATTAATATTGCCCATGAAATAGGGACAAAGCACTTTGATGAGAAATAATTCATGAATAGGAAAGAAAAAAAGCCGCAACCCTTACAGTCACGGCTTTTGAAATTTTTAATTAAACTTTTAGGCTTTTGCCTTAATCAAATTTAAAGCAGCACCAGCTTTGAACCATTCAATCTGGCCCTCATTGTAAGTATGGTTTGCCGCAATGGTATGGCTGCTTCCATCCTTGTGATTGAGAACTATTTGCAAGGGAATACCAGGTGCAAATGTGGTCAAGCCCAAAATGTCGATGGAATCATCCTCTTGTATCAGGTCGTAATCTGCCGGATTAGCAAATGTCAATGCCAGCATTCCTTGCTTTTTAAGGTTGGTTTCGTGAATTCGGGCAAATGACTTCACCAAAATAGCGCGAACTCCAAGGAATCGTGGCTCCATTGCAGCATGCTCTCTTGAAGATCCTTCACCGTAGTTTTCATCACCCACTACGATCGAACCAATCCCGTGTTGCTTGTAATTACGCTGAGTCGCAGGCACCTCTCCATATTCACCGGTTAGCTGGTTCTTTACAAAGTTGGTGGAATCATTGTAGGCATTGACAGCACCAATCAGCATGTTGTTGGAAATATTATCCAAGTGACCTCGGTACTTCAACCATGGTCCCGCCATAGAGATGTGGTCAGTGGTACACTTTCCTTTTGCTTTGATCAAAAGCTTCAATCCTTTCAGATCGACTCCTTCCCAAACTGGGAAAGATTCAAGCAATTGAAGGCGATCTGATTGTGGATCTACCAAGACACTTACTTTTGATCCATCTTCAGCAGGAGCCTGATAGCCTGCATCTTCTACAGCAAATCCTTTGGTTGGAAGCTCTAATCCTGTAGGTTCGTCAAGTCTTACAGCTTGTCCGTCAGAATTTGTGAGTGTATCAATCAGAGGATTGAAAGTCAAATCACCTGCAATAGCCAAAGCAGTTACGATTTCAGGAGAAGCCACGAATGCGTGTGTATTTGGATTTCCGTCAGCACGCTTCGCAAAGTTTCTGTTGAAAGAAGTGATAATGGAGTTTTTTTCCTGCTTTTCAGCGCCATGACGGGCCCACTGACCGATGCAAGGTCCACAAGCATTTGCCAAAACCACACCACCCATTTTTCCAAAAGTATCCAAGAAGCCATCTCTCTCCACCGTGTAGCGAACCTGCTCAGAACCTGGAGTGATGGTGTATTCAGATTTTGCAATCAACTTTTTGTCTACAGCCTGTTGTGCTAATGACGCTGCTCTTGAAATATCTTCGTAAGAAGAGTTGGTACATGATCCGATCAATCCTACATCAAGTTTTGCCGGCCAACCGTTTTCTTTCACCGCAGCTGCAAACTTAGAAATTGGCCAAGCCAAATCCGGAGTGAATGGTCCGTTTACATGCGGCTCCAATTCAGAAAGGTTGATTTCGATCACTTGATCAAAATAGGTCTCTGGATTTGCATAAACTTCAGGATCTCCTGTCAAGTGCTCAGCAATTGCATCTGCCATAGCAGCGACATCTGCGCGGCCGGTTCCCTGGAAGTATGCAGCAGATTTCTGATCGTAACCAAAAATGGAAGTAGTGGCTCCGATTTCGGCACCCATGTTACAGATGGTACCTTTTCCGGTAGCAGAAAGCGAACGAGCACCTTCACCAAAATATTCAACAATTGCACCGGTTCCGCCTTTTACAGTCAAAATACCGGCAACTTTCAAGATTACATCTTTAGCGGAAGTCCAACCGGACATTTTCCCGGTCAATTTTACACCGATCAACTTAGGAAACTTAAGCTCCCAAGCCAATCCCGCCATCACATCACAGGCATCAGCTCCACCTACACCGATTGCGATCATTCCTAGCCCACCGGCATTTGGAGTATGTGAATCAGTTCCGATCATCATTCCACCCGGAAAAGCATAGTTTTCCAAAACAACCTGGTGAATGATACCCGCTCCTGGTTTCCAGAATCCAATTCCATATTTATTGGAAACGGAAGCCAAAAAGTCATAAACCTCTCTGTTTTTATCCTTGGCTTTGTTCAGGTCTTTTTCCGCACCGACTTCTGCCTGGATCAGGTGATCACAGTGTACAGTTGATGGAACTGCTACTTTGTCCCTTCCAGCCTGCATAAATTGAAGCAAGGCCATCTGTGCAGTTGCATCTTGCATTGCAACCCGATCAGGCTGAAAATCCACATAAGAAGCACCTCGATTATATGCCTGAGAGGCAGGACCTTCGGTCAAATGAGCGTAAAGAATTTTTTCAGTCAAAGTAAGTGGCCGTCCAACAACTTTGCGGGCTGCTGCGATTCGCTCCGGAAACCGGGCGTACACCTCTTTGATCATCTCGATATCAAAAGCCATTGTTTTGGATATTTAGGTGGATAAAAGGTTCGATTTTTCGAACGCGAATATAGGGAAAAGGACCCAGAAAAGGTAACGGAAAGTGAAGTGTATTACACCCATTAACTGATGAATTCCGCATTATATTCAGGCTGATTATTCAGAAATTGAAAAAACTTCAACCCTTACTGAGTCAATCAGAGCAAAAAGAAAATCAAAGAAATGCCCTGAAAAACTTTTCCATGGAAACACAGAAATTTATAAAAGGAAAAGAACTATCAAAATTGCCAAGTCAATTCCCTATCAATAAACTTTCCAAATCCTCAATTGATTTATACGGCCCCATTTACAATCATAAAACAATTCTAAAGAAACCGAATTTAAGATCTTTAGGATATCCGGTTTAATCGGTTTAAAACAAGCACCTCGATTTTGACACTAGGATCATCATCAGTTAAAGGGTAAATTCCAACCATCCTAAAGCCATTTTGCCAAAATCAAAAAACATAAGAAAAGTCAAACAAGACGGAAAATTCACACCAAAACCTCTCTTCAAGACCAAAATGCATGTAAAAAGTGAAAAAATTACAGCCTATTCATACGTAAAGCTGTGACTCAAATCATTTTTCATTGTGAGAATTTCTCAGATTTTTTATAGTTTAATTTTATCGTTTAATATTGAATATTCAATCTCCCACCTCTTCTGTTCAGGGCACACTCGGCCAACTTTAGTAGAAAATGGAATTTGTCCTCAATCCGTACGCGTTAACCCTCATTATTTCGAGTTTACTTGTGGGAGGACTTTCCATTTACATCGGCCTTAAATTGGAAGATTCAGTAAGATGGATAGCATTCACCATGCTTTCTTGTTCAATTTGGGGCTTTTTTTACGGCATTGAACTAACCGTCCAAACCGTTGAGCACATGCTCGTTTGGAGTAAGGTTCAATACATCGGATTGGTTCTGGCATCTCCGTGTTGGGTCGTTTTTGCTTTGAAATACACTGGATACGACTCCGACCGGAAACCTTGGATTTATCCTGCAATTTTCATTCTTCCGATCCTAACCTATCTCATTGTAATTACAAATACTTGGCACCATCTTCATTATAAGAGTAACTGGTTAATTACTGATGGACCATTCCCGATTTTAGGAATCGAAAAAGGTATCTGGTATCCAGTGCAGGTAGCTTATTCGTATTTCTTCTATTTTTTGGGCACGATTATTCTCTTGAAAAGATTCAGATATGCCAACATCCACTTCAAGCTTCAAACCCGATTATTGATCGTTGGAGGATTCTTTCCACTGCTTATCAATATCTTTTATCAGCTTTCTTGGCTGAAACCATATGCAGGTTTGGATATGACACCTTATGCATTTTTGTTTACTTATTTATTGATCTCGATTGCCATCCTGAGATTTAACCTTCTCAATTTGAAACCAGTTGCCCGGGATAAAATCCTGGAAGTAATGACTCGGGGTGTGATCATTTTTGATCACAGAAACAAAATTGTGGACTTCAATGCAACTGCGAAAAAATTATGGAAGAAACCAGAGGATCTGAAAATCGGTCTGCCGGCAGAGCGAATCTTTGAGTCTGAACCTGCAATTTTGAATTTGCTTTTGGATCAACAAAATCACTCCATAGAATACCACTTCCCCATAGAAGAGGGAGAAAGTTTTTTGAAAATCGAGGCTGTTCCCATTTCTGATAATAAGGCCTTGGTATCAGGAGTATTACTTCTGTTTGATAACATCACCGAACAGATCAAAACAAATGAAAAGTTAAAGAAGCAGGCCGCTGAATTACAGCAGTTAAATGATCTAAAGGATAAGTTTTTCAGCATTATTTCCCATGATCTCAAAGGCCCTGTGTTTGGGGTAAAGGAATTGATCCACCTGACACAAAATGGAATTGTGACTGAGGAGGAATTTTTGGAAATGCTTCCGGAAATCTCCAAAAACATGGAGCATGTGGCCATTCTTTTGGAAAATCTTCTGGCTTGGACAAGTTCGCAACTCCGTGGAGAGTATGTTCAGCCTCAGATTCTGGATCTCAACAAACTGATCAACAGTCAGAAAAATCTTCTGGATCGGATCGCAAAAGAAAAGTCAATCGTTCTTGAACTTCATGGATTCGAGAACACTTGGATTCACGCCGATAAAAACATGATGGAGCTGATTATCAGAAACCTGATTTCAAATGCAATTAAATTTTCCAATCCCGGCACCAAAGTCTTGATCAGCTGCAGCGAACAAGAAGGCAAACAAAAGCTCTGCGTCAGGGATTTTGGAGTCGGAATTTCAGAGGAAAATCTTCAAAAACTTAATAGTGGAATCTCCTTTACCACCAGAGGACAAGCCAATGAGAGTGGCACTGGCTTGGGCTTGCTGTTAGTAAGAGAATACATCCAGAAGAACGGTGGCTCAATGATAGTCAACTCCGCTTTGGGTGAAGGGACCAAGTTCTGTGTGACTATTCCAAAAGCAGAACAGCCTGTTCCTTTTCTCAATTCAGAGTTAAAAGAAACTTCATAGTATCTACTTTATCCGCATAATCCCATGGTTTGGGATATTGGGCTTCTCCAAAACCGATTACATTCGGGAATTTTTCAGGATCTCCAACAACACATTGGATTTTAGCTTCGACCGTTTCCAATTTCTGAAAGAGTTCTTCCTGACTTTGATAAACCTCATAAAAAAGCACACCTATCGGAGACACGAGGTCTTTGCTTTCTTTCATCAACAAAAAGCCGTTGTCCAAGTGGGGTTCGCTGTTCACCAAATAAATGGACTTATTGTATTCGTAATTGTTGAGGTACTTATGGTTTAAGGCGACCCAATTAAACTTTTCCATGACGTCCAAAAAATGCTGGAGTTGCTCTACGTTTTTCACAAAAATCTTGGACACATTTCTGCAACCCAAGCCGAAGTAGAGAAAGATATCCAATCCTAATTTATCCATCTGTGCTTCACTTTCCTCGCCTGTCAAAATTGCGATCGAAGTACGGTTAGCCCGAATGATGCTTGGATATTTCCCGAAATAGTAATTGAAATAACGGGCGGAATTATCACTTCCGGTGGCGATATAGGCATCCATGCCTTTCAGCATTTCCTCGATGAATATGTATTTTTCGAATTGGGGTTCGACTTCAAAAAGGCGGTCTATCAGCCATTTTGAAAAAAATGAATCAGATGAACTCAGTTTCACAACCGCAATATTCCCTGAAATAAGGACACACATTAAATCGTGAAAACCCACTCCGGGAATATTCCCCGCCATCAGAATACCCACTTTCTTTGGAGAAGTACTTTCCGGAATTAAATACTCAGACAGCCACTTCTCCAGATTTTCTTCTTCTAATAGAACTGAAAGCCCAGAAAGTGCAGATTCCATCGAAACTTCTGTAAACCAACTATTCTGATTGTTGGCTCTCCGGAATAGATTTTCTTTAGCTTCCGAATCCAGATTTCTGATCAAGTGACCCAATTCTGAAAATGCCTTTATCCTGTTTTTGGGCGATAATCCTACTGTCATGCGGCAAAGTTATCAAAAGGGAATAAGCTTGAGGTAAAATTAAATTAATTAGTATGACAACTTTTTATTGCCTTGGAACTAATGAGATTGTACTTTTGGGCTTCAAATTGATTGAACCATGGCTATAATGATTACAGACGAATGCATCAATTGTGGTGCATGCGAACCTGAATGTCCAAATACAGCAATTTACGAAGGTGGTGTCGAATGGACCTGGGGAGGCGGAACTAAGCTGACTCAGGTAACTCTTGAAGATGGGACTGTAGTAGATGCCAACGAAAAACAAGAGCCGGTATCAGATGAGTTTTACTACATCGTCACGGCAAAATGTACTGAATGTAACGGGTTTCACGAGGAGCCTCAATGCGCCGCCGTTTGTCCGGTCGATTGCTGCGTTGATGATCCGGATAACAGGGAAACTGAAGAAGAATTGCTTGCCAAAAAGGCATTTTTGCATGGAGAATAAAAGTGGCTTATGCCACTTTTTTCATTTAAACACCGGGATTTATTGCCAATTTTCAACTCTTTGTACCTGTTTTTTAGCAAGTTTTTAAAAAAAGTCATGCCCCTTTTTGATTTCTATTTGGCTTTTGTTTTATCTTAGTTCGTTAATTTATACAACCCACCAATAAAATCCGGAAGCGCTGTGGAAGATCACCGAGGATACGACAGAGAAGAAATATTCTCTAAAAAAGTAAAAGCAGGAAAAAGAACTTATTTTTTCGATATAAAATCTACCCGAGCCAACGACTTCTACATCACCATCACGGAGAGCAAAAGAAGAATGAACGGGGATAGTTTTACCTACGAAAAGCATAAAATATTTCTTTATAAAGAAGATTTCTTCAAGTTTGTCAATGCCCTAAATGAAACCGTGGATCATTTGAAAAACGACCTGATGCCTGAGTTTGATTTTTCTCAATTTGAAAATGAAGAATCTGAAAACGAAATCAATGACGAACTGAAATGGGAATAACATCCTTCTGGATAAGCGATTGCTAATCCGAAGTGGATTAAACTATATTTGAGGAGGCAATTGCCTCCTTTTATTTTGTAGCTATGCAGCGGTTTTTCATTTACCTCATCCTTTTCATAGGTGCCTTTTTTCTGTTTGGTTGGTATTTTTCCAATGTCACACTTTACTTGGTACTGTCCCTGATCATTGCGGCTTTACTACGACCGTTAACTAACAGGCTGAATGATTTCCACTTAGTCAGACAACATATCCCAAGATGGTTGGCGATCCTGATTTCATATGCATCTATCGTTTTGTTGATTTTTCTTTTGAGTTTGCTGTTTCTGCCTTTGATCAACAATCAGTTGCTTATCCTTTCTGAGATGGATTTAGATGGAATTTATCTACAGGTTCAGGAACCTATCGAACGAATCGAGCGGGTCCTTTTACGGTATCAATTATTAGAAAACAAACCCGGTTCCCTCTTTGAAGAATTGAAAGACTCAGTAATTCAATTCATCAAAACTTTTGATTTTGGAGGATTTATCAGTGGATTGTTCAACTTGACAAGCAGTCTTCTCATCGGAATTATGGCGGTGGGATTTATCACCTTTTTCCTCCTGCTTGAAAATGGTCTTTTGCGAAGAAATCTTCTCAATCTGATCCCCAACGCATATTTTGAACTTTCTGTGGCCACATTTACCAAGGTCGAAAAACTACTTTCCAATTACCTCTTTGGGCTATTAATCCAGATGTTGTTTATTTTTTCGATAGCAAGTTTGGGGTTGACCATTGCCGGAGTGGATTACGCTTTGACAATAGCATTATTCGCTGCCGTAGCCAACCTCATCCCCTATGCAGGACCAATCTTGGGCGCTGTTTTTGGAATCATCGTGGGAATTTCTACAGGTACTTTCGCCAGCGATGCAGAGTACACCTATTTTCTTTTCAAGATTTTATCGGTCTTTGCAGTGGTACAACTCACTGATAATGTAGTGCTTCAGCCAATGATTTTCTCCAAATCTGTAAAGGCACATCCCCTTGAAATATTTGTTATTATCTTTGCCGGGGCAAAAATCGCCGGGATCGTAGGGATGATCTTTGCAATTCCGGTTTATACCATTTTCAGAGTCTCTATCATGGAATTCTACGAAGGGTACAAATCCTATCGAATCTTTAAAATTAAAGCAACGAATTAATGGCATTACAATGTGGCATTGTTGGACTCCCAAATGTGGGAAAGTCCACCTTGTTTAATGCGCTATCCAGCGCCAAAGCAGAAGCAGCAAACTTCCCTTTTTGTACCATCGAACCTAATGTGGGTGTAGTCTCTGTTCCTGACAAAAGACTTCAGATTTTGGAAGGATTGGTCAACCCAAATAGAGTTGTGCCTACCATCATCGAATTTGTAGACATTGCCGGACTGGTAAAAGGCGCTTCCAAAGGCGAGGGACTTGGTAACAAATTCCTGGCGAATATCCGCGAAGTCAATGCCATCATCCATGTGATCCGCTGCTTTGAGGATGACAATATCGTGCACGTGGCCGGAGGTGTGGATCCTATTTTTGACAAAGAAGTAATTGATACTGAGCTTCAGCTGAAAGATTTGGAATCAGTAGAAAAGAAAATCCAGCGGGTCGAAAAGATCGCCAAGGCTGGAGATGCAAAAGCCAGAGTTGAACTTGAAGTTCTCAATCGATTCAAACAAGGATTAACCGCTGGACTGAATGCCCGGGCTATTGATGCAGATAAAGATGAACTTGAGGTGTTAAGAGATTTGCATTTATTGACAATCAAGCCGGTCCTTTATGTTGCCAATGTGGACGAAGGAAGCATCTTGACCGGAAATAAATTTGTGGAAGCACTGAAAGAAAAAGTGAAAGAGGAAAATGCTGACGTGATTCTACTTTGTGCAGCACTTGAATCCCAAATTGCAGAGTTTGAAGATGCCGACGAAAAGGCGATGTTTCTTTCCGAGTATGGTTTGGAGGAGAGCGGTTTGAACAGACTTATTTCCGGTGCTTATACTTTACTGGATTTGATCACCTACTTTACCGCTGGTGTTCAGGAAGTTCGGGCTTGGACCATCAAAAGAGGATGGAAAGCACCACAAGCTGCAGGAGTTATCCACACTGATTTTGAAAGAGGATTTATAAAAGCTGAAGTTATCAAACTTACTGACTATCTTCAATTCAAAACAGAAGCGGGGTGCCGTGAAAATGGGAAAATTGCAATTGAAGGTAAAGAATACGTTGTTCAGGATGGTGATATCATGCATTTTAGGTTTAACGTTTGAATTTTTTTGAATTTTATTTGTACTTTTG
>DATIAI010000743.1:0-3625 GCA_035458065.1 Algoriphagus sp.
GATTTAATACTGGAGGAATCTGGTGAAGTAAAAAAATGGAAGTCCTTTTATGTGCTAAAGATTCTCCTTATTCTTTTTGCCAGAGCATTTTATTGAATGCAATTCCGAAAGTCCAAATATCATAGACTTCCTGTTTGTTTTCGTAAGTGAGATTAAGAGCGATCTCGAACTTCTCTGTGATTTCAAAGCTGTATTCAGTCCCTATTTTCACCAGAAATAAATTCTCGGATTTCTCAAATTCGTATCCCGGTCCAGCGTAGAAGGACCAGTGTCTTAAAGCATGGTAATGAATCACACCTGCAAATGAGACAGGATAATTTCTCTCCAAAACGACTCCATCATGCTCGATTTCAAAACTATGGAGTTTGAGGTCCCCCTGAAGAGCTACAGACCATCGAGGATGGAAAAAATAATCAACGTCAAAACCCCAAGTAGGTATTACAGCAACTTTTTTATCCCCATCTACTCTTTTAGGCACATGTGAATTGGCCATCATGATTGCTCCGCGGATTTTTTTAATATGTGAGTTTTCAATTTCTGCGGATTCTTGGGCCCAAAGTGGAAGTCCTACGAAAAACATTAGGATACAAACCATGAGTTGTTTTTTCATGATCTCAGTCAGGGTAGATTTTATTCCAATCCGTTTTCATATCCACAATCAGCCAATTGAATTTCTGCGCATCGTCAAGGCCTTTTTCCAATTTCCCGATGTGAGAGTCTCTGTCATAGGCATATTCCCGCACCGAGTCGGTATGGTGGACGATCATTCCAAAACGAGGACCTGGTCCGGTAGTCGTGTATTCCAGCATTTGATAGTCGCCATCTGAATTTCCTGCAGCAAAAACCGGTATTTTACCAATGTGCTGATATATCCCAACCGGTTTTCCTTCCTTGTCATCAATAAAATTAAGTTCCGGCAATTTTGAGATGGTCGGTTTTCCATCCACTACTTCGTATTTTGATTTAATCGAACTGCCGATTACTTGGTATGGAGGAATTCCGTACGCTTTTTCGGCCCAGACACGCATAAAATCGACCCCACCACCGGACACGATGAAGGTTTTGTACCCTTTGCTTCTGAGTAATTCCAAAAGCTCAACCATCGGTTGGTAAATCATGTGGTTGTAAGGTTTGCCAGTTTTGGGATGCACTGCGGTTGCGAGCCAATCCTCGACAGATTTGGTAAATGCCTCACTGTCTATGCCGGCATGAGAAGCCATCACCAATTGGGTCAGGGCTTTTTCTCCGCCAGCCAAGACTTTATTCATGTCACCATCGAGCAGACTTTTATAAGGCTCTTTGTTGACCCAATCGGGATGGTTTGGAGCTTCTTTATTGATAAAATCTATGGCGTAGGCGAGCTGAAAATACATCGGTTGCTCTGACCATAAAGTACCATCATTGTCAAAAACGGCGATCCGATCAGCCATAGGGATAAAATCCGGACTACCTTCTGTGGTAGTTTTGTTTATAAAATCGATGATTGCCTGCTGAGCAGCACCATCATTCCAGGAGGGAAGAGAGACCTCCGGAGCGGGAGCTGGTTCTGGTGAAGCGGTAGTTGGAACATCCGCTTCACATCCTAAGAGGAAAATGATTCCAATAAGCGGCAAGTAGGATTTAGGATATCGCATAATTGAAAAAAAAATTGAGGTAAAAAAAGCCGGTCAAATTGACCGGCCTTTGGAGTTTATTGGTTGTTCGCTTTGACCATGTTGTTAATTTGTGCCTCCACTTTCGACAGGCTCCAATCACCCGCAGTCTGACTTGGAGGATAGTCTTTGAAAGTTCCCAAGAAATTGAAGGCATAACTTTGAATTGCTATGATGATGTATGCTCTGTCAATATACCAGTCATAGTAAGTATTAGAGCCAATAAGTGCTTTTTCGAAAGGATCTCTTCTCAAATTGAACAGATAAGGAGCTCTCAACTCTACGAATGGCTCCAGCCAAATCTGAAGTTGATCTGCTCTGCTTTCCAAAAACATCGCTTTCCAGTCTCCATATCTCAATGCAGCTATATTGCCTGCATCATTTACATAGACAAATCCCTTGCGCGGAGATTCTGTTACTTTACCAGTCAGGTAATCCAGTTGATTGACACCATCGATGTAGTTTTTGTATGATCTGCCACCCATGGTGACTCCCGCCTTGATTTTATCAACCACACCTGGGTCACCTCCGATAGCAGCGAAAGTTGGAAGCCAGTCTTCGTGAGCGATCAAACCATTTAAGGTAATATCTTCTTTGAATTTACCCGGCCATCTTACAAATGCAGGCACTCTGTAGGCACCTTCCCATGAGCTGTTCTTTTCTCCGTGGAAAGGAGTAGTCCCTGCATCCGGCCAAGTGTTGTAATGGGGACCATTGTCAGTGGAATACATCACGACGGTGTTGTCTGCAATCCCCAACTCATCCAGCAAATCCAACAACTCCCCAACATGGAGGTCGTGCTCCACCATCCCGTCACTGTACTCATCCTGGCCGCTGATACCCCGATTTTCTTCTTTCACGTGAGTTCTGAAGTGCATTCTTGTCCCGTTCCACCAGGTGAAAAATGGCTTTCCTGCCGCCACCTGACGCTTGATGAAATCTTTGGCAGCAGCGACAGTTTCATCGTCGATGGTTTCCATTCTCTTCTTAGTCAAAGGACCAAGATTTTCAATGGTCTGACCGCCCTTACCATCAGATTTGGTCTTTAAGATACCTCGAGGTTTGAAGTTTTCATAAAATGTTTTGCCATTAGCAAGCACCATGTCTGTAGGATAATCTTCGTTTTCAGGCTCTTCTTCCGCATTCAAGTGGTAAAGGCTTCCCATAAACTCATCAAATCCGTGCATGGTAGGCAGGTGCTCATCTCGGTCACCTTGGTGGTTTTTACCAAATTGACCAGTTGAATAGCCCAGGTTTTTCATTACAGTGGCAATAGTTATGTCGCTTTTTTGCCAGCCTTCTTTTGCTCCAGGCATCCCGACTTTAGTCATACCGGACCTAACCGGTACTGATCCGCTGATAAACGCTGCGCGGCCTGCAGTACAGGACTGCTGAGCATAATAATCGGTAAAACCGATGCCCTCTTTGGCAATCCGATCGATGTTTGGAGTCATATATCCCATCATACCCCTGTTGTTGTGGCTGATGTTCCAGGTTCCGATGTCATCTCCCCAGATGACCAGGATGTTGGGTTTCTTTTCTTGGGAAAAACTTAGGGTCACAAAGGACAAAGCTATGCCAAGGGTAAGCAAGGTTTTTTTCATAAAATGTTTATTGTTATGGTAAAAAAAATATTTGGAAGGATTCTCGTAAAGACGCCTCTTATATGCTAAAAGATAGATAATTTGGAATTATTCTCAAATGTGTGTGAGATTTTTGTATTCTACAGTTGCCAAGAAAAAATCAAAATCAACAAAAAAGCGGGTGAAGGATCCTTGTTGAATAATTCAGTAAGCCAAAAATAGATTTGAATTTCATTCCATGGACCAATAAAAAAAGGCGCAGTTAAACCCACGCCTTTAAAACAATTCAAAATTTTCAAACATGAATTGATTTAGAAATCAAATAAATCACTCATGAAGCTTTTCTTCTTTTTGTATCGGTACTCATCCTCCTTGGAATAATATTGTTTT
>DATIAI010000744.1:0-13037 GCA_035458065.1 Algoriphagus sp.
TCTTCCTTAAAAATTCTCAGATACCAAGCGTAGAAATCAGCCGAGAGCGAAGTCCAGCTTTTAAGCGCTGGATGTTAGGAGTGCAATAGAAAGACGGTTTCTTGTTAGGAGAAGAAAAATGGTTATCGGGAAGTAAAAAAACATTCCAGGATTACCCTTTGAGTTTACATCCAATAAATGGAATCAATCATTCCACCAAGAAGTATAGACTGAGAACAAAAAAAGCAGCAACAACCCGGAAAAGTCACAACTAAAAATCTCATTAATTCCCTGTTCATCAATCTTTTGCAAAAAACAATAATTATATATAGATTTAATATAGCGATACCGGTTAGTAATGGATAATATTAAATTATTTGATTACTAAAATTTATTTTGTCTAGTTTTTTAATATTTCACTTTTAAACTGCCTTGACCATGTCAACAAAAATTATCTCCCAAAATGATCCAAAGCTCCAGGAATTGGTAGTCATTTTCAAAGAAGATGCACAGGTAAAAACCAGTCAAAATTCCTTCCGAACATTAAAGGGTACTTCAGTCAGAAGTTTGAATACTTCCATTAAAAATCTGAAAAGCAAAGTCCAACCGATTTTCAATCCCAAAATCAGCTTGGCCTCCATGCCAGATGCTTTCAGAACATTTGTAAAAACTTCTCATTTGAACCCGGCATCCTTTTTCATGGTTCAGGCTGAATCAGGACTAGAAGGTCTTTTGGAAGAATTTTTAAAAGACCCTTTGGTGGAAGGCGCCTATATCAAGCCTCCGGCAGAAGATCCTAACAGTGCCTGGAAAAGCCCGGATTTCACCGGAAATCAAGGTTATCTGGATGCTGCTCCCGGTGGTATTGATGCAAAATTTTCCTGGAAACTGGTTGGAGGTAAAGGAGAGGGAATTTCGGTAGTTGATGTAGAACAAGGATTCAATCTGACTCACGAGGATTTGAGAAGCAAAATTTCCAGCATATTAAGCGGAAACAATGTTGCTTCCTCCCGAAATCATGGAACCGCGGTATTGGGAGTCATCAGCGCAACTGAAAATGGCATCGGAATGAGTGGAATCAGTTCTAATGTGAATCTGATGGCAATTTCCCATAACGGTCAGGGCACTTCACAGGCAATTGTGAATGCAGCTGACGCCTGTAAAGCGGGCGATATCATATTGCTGGAAGTTCACCGGGCAGGACCGGCATTCAATTTTGAAGGGAGGGATGACCAGCGTGGATACATTGCCATTGAATGGTGGCCTGACGACTTTGCTGCCATCACCTACGCAGTTTCCAAAGGAATCATTGTTGTAGAAGCAGCAGGAAACGGAATGGAGAATTTCGACCTGGAGATTTACAACAAAAAACCTTCCGGCTGGCCCAACAGCTGGAAAAATCCATTTAACCTTTCCAATCCTCAGTCCGGGGCTATCATTGTGGGTGCAGGAGCCTCACCTACCGCAACAATGGACAGGAGTATTTTGAGTTTTTCTAACTGGGGCAAGCGGGTGGATGTTCAGGGTTGGGGCCACAATGTCGCAACAACCGGGTACGGCAATCTTCAGGGTGACAAATTTGTATGCATCAATCCTTCCGACAATTGGTCTGTTGAAGCAGGATATCCAAAATCGCCAATTGGAGTTGGTCCGGGCTTTTTAAGTGCGATGGGCAATGGAGTAAGCGCTTCCTTTTGGTGTGACCACAACCAAAAAGTCTACTTCTTTAAAAAGGATGAATATTATAGAGTAGACCCAAACACAGGCTGGACTGTGGAAGCCGGGTACCCTAAGCCAATTGCCGGAAACTGGCCGGGATTCCCTTCAGATTTTGCCGCAGGAGTAGATGCCGCATTATGGAGCGATACCAATAAAAGGATCTATTTTTTCAAAGGAAACCAATACATAAAAATAAATCCTTCTGTGAGTTGGAATGTGGAAGCAGGTTATCCAAAACCAATCGCCGGCAACTGGCCCGGGTTTCCGACCTCATTTTCAAAAGGAGTTGATTCGGCAATATTCAGCTATTCCAACAACAGGATCTACTTCTTTAAAGGAAACAAATACCTGAGAATCAATCCGTCAGTTTCCTGGAATGTAGAGGCAGGATATCCGAAGACTATCAGCACGAGTTGGAAAAACATGCCCGGGGAATTTAATAGGGGGATCAATTCTGCATTTTGGGACAAAACAACAGGAAAAGTATTCTTTCTGAAAACAGAGGACCTATGGTATACCTCTTCCTTCAGTGGGACATCAAGTGCTTCACCTGTGGTCACGGGTGCAGTGGCTTGTATTCAGGGAAGATTAAAAGCGAGAGGTAAGGCTCTGCTTAACTCCAACGCTATGCGAAACCTGCTCAGGACAACCGGGTCTCCTCAAAAACGGTTTAGCGGCAGCAATGAAACTGATCAGGACTCCAACTGGAGAGGAATCAATGCGACCTTTGGAAGCGGATTTGACGCATCACTCTGGAATGGGAAATCAAACAATATCTACTTTTTCAAAGGAAATCAATATGTAAAAGTAGATCCAGCCAACAATTGGAACATTGTGCCTGGATATCCAAAACCAATTGAAGGCAACTGGCCAGGTTTTCCTGAAAGTTTTCTTTCCGGAATAAAATCAGCCCTGTGGAGTGAGACCAACAATAAAGTGTACCTGTTCAAGGGGAGTGAGTTCATCAGGATAGATCCATTCAATAGTTGGAATGTAGATCCCGGTTATCCCAAACCGATTTCTGGAAATTGGCCGGGATTTCCTGCTTCTTTTTCCTCAGGAGTAGATGCTGCACTTTACAGCAAAACCAACAATAAAATCTACTTTTTCAAGGGTAACCAATTTATCCGAATCAACCCTTCTGTGAGTTGGAATGTTGAAGCCGGTTATCCGAAACCTATTGCCGGAAATTGGCCCGGAATGCCTGCGGATTTTGCCGCAGGAATTGATGCTGCAACCTGGAGTGGCACAAACAATAAAATCTACTTTTTTAAAGGGGAGAAATATGTGAGGATTTCCCCACTTGATAGTTGGAATGTGGAAGCTGGATATCCTCAACTAATAGCCCATCAAAGAATCGGAAACAGACCGAACCTGAAGCAGGTTTTCCAAAATCTGAATTTGGATTCTAACTGGCCTGGATTCCCTTCAAGTTTTGGTCAGGGTGTGGATGCGGCGTTGTGGAGTGATCCAAACAAGAAAGTTTATTTCTTTAAAGGAAACCAATACATCAAGATTGATCCGTTTAATAACTGGGAAGCAGAACCAGGTTACCCAAAATCCATCGCTTCCGGATGGCCAGGGTTTCCCACAAATTTTGCCTCAGGGGTGGATGCCTCTCTATGGGCCAAAACCAACAATAAAATCTACTTCTTCAAAGGAAGTCAATACATTAAAGTAGATCCGGCAAACGGTTGGGCAGTGGAACCCGGATACCCAAAACCAATAGCGGGTAATTGGCCTGGACTCCCCGCCTCCTTTACATCAGGAATAAATGCGGCACTTTGGTCAGGCACCAACAATAAGATTTATTTCTTCAAAGGAAATCAATACGTCAGAATCGATCCTCTTAATGGCTGGAACATGGAAGCAGGATACCCTAAAACCATAAATTCCGCCTGGAAAGGCATGCCTGCTTCCTTCAACAATGGACTGGATGCAGCATTATGGAACGGAAAATCCTCAAACATCTATTTCTTCAAGGGAAGTCAATATTTGAAAATCCTTCCTGACAATGGCTGGAAAATGGAGGAAGGCTATCCCCGGGAAATTATTTCTTGATCCCGGCTTTATTGGAAAAGGGAATAAACTGAATTTCATTCGTTTTTTTCCAATAACCCTTAGCCAGAAGCAATTAAAGGGAAATCAGGTTTTTTCTTTTCCCGGAATTTATTCACTCCATTGCTCCTGAGCATTTGGGGTATAGAATCATGTACAGCCTATAAAAATGAAGCTAATTCTATGGAAGAAATCAGGAATGAAATCATTTTACTTCTAAAAGAAGATTCGGGAGTAAGCGTTGATTCGGGCAAGTTCAGTTCCCATGATTCGGGAATGGTGACAAGAGTCAATCAATTATTGAAAGAACATCAGGGAGAAGTTCGGAAAATCGGCATTCCAAAGGAGATGGAAAAATCCATTGGCAGACCTTCCATTTCAGAATATTATCAAGTTTATATTACTGGAAACAAGGAAGATTTAATTAAAGCTTTTCAAAACGAATCCTGGATTGAAAGTGCTTATTGGAAGCCAAAATCTGAGGATCCCGGAAGCTTCTAAACTTGCTGTAACAAAACAAACTTTGCTCCTCACCAAGGGTATTGAAAGTTTTATTTTCAGGCAAAATCAAAAATGAAACCTCGCGAAATTTTGAAGAATAAATTCCCTGACCATTTGAGACAGAAATATTTTTTGTTGTCCTATAAAATTAAATTCCCTTTAGAATAAAGAAAGGATGAGGTTGGGCACACCCCCTAGCTATGAATTAACTCCACTGGGAATTTTGATTTTAAACAAAAATCCGGGGAGGATTATAGGAATGCCTACCTCAGAAGTTTATTTGGATCAGAAACTTATTCCGAACCTCCTCCAAATCCCAAAAAACCATTTAGACAATGGAATTCAGGCGCAGCTATACCTAAAGCAGGAGGATATTTTGGTGGTCCATGTTCCGCATATCACCGCAAACCTGGCTGAAATCTTGTTGGAAAACCTAAAAATCAATTCCTTCATCTGGAAGGAATTGACAGGAATTTCTATTAATCCCAAAGAGGTAGTGGTGTCATACACCTCTAAGGATGAATCAATTTTATCCGGAAAAAATAGAATCATATCCAGAGAAGGGAGCCTGTTGAGTACCAGTATTCAGGTGATGAGGCAAAGTGGAAAGTCTATTTTGGGTTTTATTTTTTCATCTGGATTTCTTGAAGAATTGGAGCTCAAAAAACCGGTTGCTGCAGAATTAAAACAGCAATCTAAGGCAACGGATTTTTTCATGGATAAAAATCTGGCGATGACATTTTTCTCAAAATCAGAGATCAAAATCCCACTGACTTACCCTTTTGAAAGAAAGAGCTTTTCTATTTCCATGTTGGACAAACTGGGAAATGGGGAATACATCCTAAAGCCCTCCGGGGGCGCAGCAGGCCTCGGACTGTATCCAAAAGGCGGAATTGGAGCACCCATTTCTGAATTAAGAGAACACCTGAAAAATCTGGAGTCATCTGGATTACTGCCTGAAAGATTTCAGATCCAAGAGTTCGTACCGGGAAAGGTTTGGGGGATTATGGGTCTAATACTTCCGGGAAGGCAATGGAAAGTTCTTCAAATCCATACCCAGCAGATGGACCACCAAGGCAGATTTATTGGAGGGCGTTGGACTTCCTCCTTTGAATCCGGAAAAATTAAATTTGCGGAAGAACTGTTTTCTAGGTTGGTCAACCAGGAAGGTTTTGATTATCTGGGTCTGATTCAATTTGATTTGATCGGAGATAAAATCATAGAAGTAAATCCTAGAATTACAGCTTCCTCGCCCATTTGCCATCTTCTTTCTCTGGAATCCAAGATCCAGGCTCACAGAGGGAAAGAATTCCACTTTCGGCAGATTGATATCAATACCCAAATTCAATTTCCCGAAACCCCGGATAAATTGAGACAGGCTGCTCAGCTTATCCAAAAAACCCAGAACGAATCCGGGTTTCTTATTTTACCTCAGGGGATTAATCCTCTTGGAAAATCCCGGGTGGTATTTGTAAATGATAAGGAGGATCTTAGGTTCCAGAATAAATTTCTGGAGGAGCTGGAAAATTTGTGATTGAAACCTAAATCAAAACTTTTGAGCTGAGTCAATGTTGAAAAAACCTGACCAATTCCTGCCTCAAATGGATTTTTAAATATGTTTAGGATTAAAAAAACCACTGCCTATTCAAAGCAGTGGTTAATGAATCATATTAAACTAATCTATCTGTTTCCATTATTCATAAGTCAACCATGCAGTTGCTTTACAATTTTCGCCAGACACAAAGCGAATCCATCTGGCCTGAAACTCTGACGGGAATTCGTATTGAAGTTCCTTTCCCGGTGCAACTTTAACTTTCTGATAGGTCATCCAATTTCCGTGTCCACTTGGGTCAACTTCGATGGTGAATTCTACTTCCCTTTCCAGATCGTGGCTGAGTTTCAATGATTTTTTGTCATAAAACCCGATCAGATAGGGATCAGAGGCTTCATTCCTAAGGACATTAGAATTCTTCCAAGGCCCCCCCTTTCCTATGGGCTTTCCCAATTTCCACAGATCATCAATCACTCCTGCCCAAACAGCCGCCTTCCCATCCTCAGAGCTAAAAATGTGATCCGAATTGATTTGGTTTGCATCAATTCCGGTCATAATCAACAAACCCCGATAGGAGGCATAATCATGAATTTGCATACCGTGAGAGGCTACAGGTCTGATTTTGGCATAGCCGTCCGCATTTTCAGCTGGCAGTTCATAGAAGGTACCATGCGCATTGAACAAATCTCGCTCAGTTGCCACTTCACGACAAACTCTCAATAGTCCGGCCCCGGTTTTCTGTGTGAAATCAGCATCACCTAAGGGAAGCCTCCATCTTCTGTTTTTATCATCAACAATCAATACTGATGACTCCTCAATGATGACTGCATCCTGGGGAACTGCAAATTTTGACTCGATAAATCCACTCGTCTCGGGATCAGATTTTGGGATGAGCTGCATTTTTTCATTCAATTCATAATAACCGGTTTTGCTGAATCCCCTTTCATCCACAGTACCTGCCAAAATCCCCAGAGTTCTCCTGTTATTTCCAAGTCCATAAAGCAAGCCTCCAATCGAAGATTCGGAATCAATTTTTGAAATTCCGCTAAACACCTTTGGGTCTTCTTTAGATTTTGGGTTTACTCCGTTATTGTAGGAGAAGTGGACCGTTGCTTTCGTGTTTTGGTTCACCTTAACTCTTATCCATTCCCCAGTTTCATTGGAGGAAAACGGGAACATCTTCGATTCCCCGGCTTTTAAGGTTACCGATTTAAGTTTTTTCCATACTTTCTTTCCCTCTAAATCAACCTCAAATGAAAATTCGGTTTCAGAATTCCCCTCATTTAAGATCCATGCCGATCTGGTATTCCATCCTGCAAACAAATAAGGTTCGGAAACCTCTCCTGCCTTTATATTTTCTGAAAGCCAAACAGCACCATTGACTTCAGATGGTCCAAGTTCATCGGGAAGGCTGGTAGAAGTAAACCAGAGATTGGAGTTGGACTGCCCAGGACCTTCAATACCTCCTTTTGCCTTTCTTAAATTGAGAAATTCCTTTTGAGCTGAATCATCCGTGCCAAAAACGAGTTGGCCTTTCCATCTGGCAAAATCTCCAATCACTTTCAAATACGCTGATCTTGGACGAATTCCTGCTGAATTGGAGGATACAAAGCTGCCGGGGAACTCCCAAAACATCCCATGCATAGTCATGAGGTAATCGGGATTTTCCGGAGTACCCACATCTCTGATTCTGGGCCATTCTGTATTCCAACCATGAGCACCATCATAGCTGTGACTTGCCTTCGGAAGTCGGTAAAAAGTCCATTGACCGGAATCTCTCACTCCCAACAAAACCGATTTGTGATCCCAACCAGTCGCCCAAATCGGGTCAGTTTCAGGATTGGAATTTCCATAAATACCTCCGGGACCGGTGACTTCCACAAACTGAGCCCTTCTTACGGTTTTCCACGCTTTTCCATCCCACTCTGCCAAAACCCCCGACTCCACATCAAATTTCTCCAAGGCTTCCTGCCCGGATTCACCATTATTACTGTAAACCAAAACGCCTTGTCCGGAATAGGTTCCCTTTCCATGAGCCCCCAATAAAAGAGAACCCGGAGGATTGGCATCGGTATCTTTTCCTTTTTCCCTTCCCACATTGGCATCTTCGTAGAGCATAGTTGGCTCCAGGGAATTGACATCGACTTCATAAAAGCCCTCCTCCATAGTAGCGAAATAAATTTTATCGGTGGGATTGGTCAAGTGTCGAGCATTTCCGGTATGTCGTCCTGGCATCATTTCATATGGAATAGTCCGGACCTTCCCCTGTTTGCTGATTGCATAGGGTCCGATAAACAATTGTTCGGATTCTTTATGAATCATTCTGTTGGCAGGTGTTCCGCCAATACTTTCCTGCCTGACCACCTGATTCAGATTCTCATCGATTTCATATAATTTATCTGAGGATCCAAAAGGCAAATGTGGTCCATAAGTGATTACCCAAAGTTTATCCGCCCATGGGACCACTGCGCCTGTACCACATTCACCCTCTTCGTTGTAATAGGCCAGATGTGGGTAAACGCCACTGATCTGAATCCATTCGGAATTATTTGTTGCCGGAGTTTCCTTTTTTGGTTGACATGCCACTATCAGGAGTGCCAGAACTACCGCACTTATCGTAATTTTCATCTTAGAGCTAATTTTTTAAGGACCTTAATAGCCCGGATTCTGGGTTAAATTCGAATTCAAAAATCTGTCGGAGGCTGGAATTGGCCATAAATACATCCTTTGCTCATCAAAACTGTAGGTTTGGAGAAGACTCGCAAAGTTTCTGGAAATCATTTCCTCGCTATTAAATAATACCACACCATCTGCATCGATCACAGGTAGAATCTGATTATTGAAAGGCCATTGATTTCGATCCTGAGTGGTAGGCTGAGGCATTCCGATTACCCGTCTGGCAATTGCTTTATTTCCAATCCTCCATCGGATTATGTCTTGGTAACGCAAGCCTTCCTTCATGAATTCTACTCTCCTTTCCCTTCTCAGCCTGGTTCTTAATCCGTTTTGATCCGTTTCGGTAACGGCCGGGTAAAGTCCTTCATCACTGACTCTTACCCCATAAGCGCGTGCTCTTATCTGGTTAATTAAATTTCTGGCAGTGGGCAAATCCTCATTCAATTCGATCAAAGCCTCTGCATGGATTAAAAGTATGTCGGCGTACCTCAAGATGATTAAATTTGGATCTGCCAACCTAGGATTGTCAGCCCATCGTTGTTCGATTCCTTTTTTCCAGAGCATTCCGGTAAATGAAGCGAATATTGCTACCCCTCGTGAATCATTATTGGTTACCCGGGCATTGTTTACCGTATTGACAGTGGTAAGGGAATCAGGATGAGGCTGATAGACAAACCCCAGCCATGGAGTTCCAAACTCTACAATGGTCTCTTTTAATCTTGGATCCCTGTTTTTAAAAGGATTCTTGGGGTCATAAAGAGGAGATTGGTCAATGGTCTTGCCGTCAGTACATTCAAATACATGAACGGCTTCAAAAGTCGGCAGTGCTGCTCCGAATCCTCCGGCATTTCTGGGAATAAAATCTCTGGTTAGAGTATTGTCAAAATTTACATTGAAATCCAAATTTTGTGGAATGAAGAAAATATTCTCCTTGCTTGAGGCTCCAGCCTTAAGAAATAGGTTTCTGAAGCTCCCGTTCAGTTCATAAATACCCATATCCATGACTGCTTTTGAAGCAACTTTCGCGGTCTCAAAATCCCCGAGGTAAAGAGCAATCCTGGATTTTATCCCCAAAGCAAACCCTTGATTGGCTCTGTTCACATTATTTTTCGGCAATAGAGTCGCCGCCTGATCCAATTCTTGGTAAATGAAGTTCTTGACTTCTTCCTGACTGGTTCTGGTGACCTGGTATGCTTCACTCAGAGGGATATTTTCCGTCAACAAAGGCACATCACCAAATTTGGTGACCAAAACCCCATAGTAATAAGCCCTGATTGCTCTTGCCTCACCTTCAATTCGATTGAGCTCCACTTCACTTTCAATTCCTCGCAGGGGTTCAATCGCCTGAAGTACGGTGTTTGCCCTTTTTATCCCATCATACAAATCAACCCAGTAAACTCCCGAAAGTCCCGATTCCGAATTTAAAGTCGCCGTAGAAATGGCATTTGTTGCCGGACCGCCACGGTGAAACATGTCATCAGTCCACCAATCCTCATCAATTTTCCAAAGCTTTTTCTCATAGAGCGCATTCAGTCCAATTTCCAGTTCCTGAAGATTTCTAAAGAAATTTTCCGTTGAAATACCGGTATCAGGGGTTAAATCCAAATCAGCACAGGAATTAAACAGAAATGATAACAGGAGTATATAAAGTATTCTTCTTGAAGTTTTCATGATTATACCATTTGAAGCTTAAAACTGAATTTGTAAACCCATTATGAATGATTTCATTATCGGGTAGCTGGTGTTGCCGGCCTCTGGATCCCATCCTTCAAGGAAATTCTCCTCAAAAGTGAAAAAGTCTTTAAGACTGGCATAAGCTCTGACTCTGGTCAATTTAACCCGTTCAATTAGTTGAATCGGAAGTGAATAGCCCAGGGTAATATTTTGAATTCTTAGAAAACTGCCGTTGTAAAGCCAAAAATCAGAATTATCATAATTCCTAAAAGAGGTCTGGGAAAGTCTGGGATACTTGGCCATGGAATTCTGTTCCGGACTGTTTTCAGAACTCCAAAACTTCCCGACAATATTTGAAGGAATGTTCCCAAATGCTTCATCAAAAGGCCTAACCTGAAATCCTTCATACCTGCGGGTATGATTTCCAACTCCATAGGCCACAAGATTAAAATCAAAATTATTATAGCTGAGAGAGATTGATCCTCCGTAGTTTAACCGGGGAAGAGACGGTCCCAAAGGAACTCGATCTTCTTCATTTAGAATTCCGTCCTCATTCAAGTCCAAAATCTTAATGTCTCCTGCTTTTGCTTTGGTGCCATAAAGGTCCGCTTCCTCTTGGGTCTGAAACAAGCCATCTGTCTTAAATCCAAACCACTCATTATAAGCACTTCCGGGTTGATTTATTAAATTTCCATCTCCCGAAAGAAAAAACTCGGCTCCCAAATCAGTAACCAGGGTATTGACAAAAGCCGCATTTCCACTGAGTGTATAATTTAATTTACCTATGCTCCCTCTGAAACCCAATTCCAAATCAAGACCTTCAGCTTCCATGGAAGCGACATTTGTACGCGTATTTTGGGGGAAACCGAGGTAATTGGGGATGTCCAATAAGTCGATGATATCTTCGGTTTTCCTTACATAATAATCCGCCGACAAATTCAGCCTGTCATCAAAGAATCCAAAATCCATTCCTGCATTGATGGTCTTGGTGTTTTCCCACTGAATTAGATTATCAGACAGGAAATTCTGCACCAGTCCCAATGAAGGAGAGATTTGGTTGTTGGTGAAAAACAAAATGTTTGAAATGGGCTGGAAAATCCCCTGATAAGGATAAAAGTTGAAGAATTCTGCACCGCCTGTTCTGGCAGTACCTACCCTTTCATTTCCGACTTCCCCATATGTACCTCGTACTTTTAAGAAGGTAAAGAAGTCCGGTAAATCAAAATTCTCATTGGAAACTACCCAACCGATCGAAACTGAGGGAAAAAAACCCCAACGGACATCGGAGGCAAATCTGGACGATCCATCCGCTCTGAAATTGGACTGGACATAGTACTTCTGTTTATAATCGTAAGAAATTCTTCCAAAATAGGATTCCAGCGCATTTTCGGAAGCATACTGTTGATTTGAGGCAAGTGAGCGGTCTCCGAAACCTAAAGCCGGAAGTTTGATGGATAAATCTTTTGAATAGGCTTCTATTTGTTCAAAGGAGGTCTTAAAGGATTCATATCCAATCAGAAAATCAAAATTGTGATTATTGAGCTGCTTTTGATAGGATGCAAAAAGTTGATTTGTCAAAGAAAACACCTTTTGATTTCCCAGCGTAAGGTTCAATTGGTTTTGCGGAAAAAATCCCCCATCCAATCTTGGAATCAATGGTGGGGTTCGAAAAACCTCAAAACTTCCAAATTCAAACACCGGTGAAACATTTGCTCTGATGCTGAGCCCTTCCAGAGGTTTTAGGGTAAAGCCAAGTGTTGCATTAAAGACATCCCATTCATTTTGGTTAACACCGCCTTCAACAACTTCCGCGTAGGGATTATCTCCGTCTTTACCTTCCCCATATTGTCCATCTTGGCGAATCCCGGAAAACCATGCTGGAAATCTTCTTGCATCAGCGACAGCTCCTCTTTCGTAGGCAGGGTTAGATGAATTGGATCCTCTATATCCCAGATCAACCGTTGCGTTGATTAATTTGCTGAATTTGACATCATTATTGACCCTCAGAGTAATTCTGTCAAAACCAATATTATCATACAGGCCATCTTCTTCCATATAGCCCAATGAAATTCTGGAAAATAAACGCTCAGTACCCATTGAAATGGACAGATCATGTCTTTTCCTGACCGAGGGATCGTTGTTGAATATCAGTGCTTGCCAATCTGTATTCGGATACCTGTCAGGGTCCTCCGCATTCAGTCGGTCATAATTCTCATTAATCTGAGGATCAAACACCACACCTCCTCCGTCGTTAAGTGATCGCTCATTGCTTAAAGTCCTGAAAGTCTTTGCGTCTGTAAATTTCGGAAGAGCAGTTGGACTCCTAAAGCCAATATCAGAGTCAAAATTTATCTGCATTTTGCCCTCTTTACCCCTTTTTGTAGTCACTAGAATTACCCCAGCAGCAGCTCTAGCACCATAAATTGCCTGAGAGGCTGCATCTTTAAGAACAGTAATATTCTCCACATCATTTGGATTAATATCCTGGAGACTAAGCCCTGGGACCCCATCCACGATAACCAGAGGATCATTGACATTCAGGGAAGTAATACCTCTCACGCGAATGGTAGAGGCTTGACCAGGGGCGCTCCCTGTTCTGGAGACTGTAACACCCGCCATAGCTCCCTGAAGCGCTTCGGACAACTGAATTGAATTTCTGTTTTCTATCCGTTCCGTATTCACGGTGGATACTGATCCGGTTAAGTCTTTTTTGGTTTGGACTCCATAGCCTACGACCACCACTTCCTCAAGTGAAGCCTGGTCCTCAACCAGGGTAATCAGGATTTCAGATTCGCCTGTAAGTGGAATTCTTTGGGTAGTGAATCCGATGAATGAAACCAGCAAAACACCTCCATCTGGAACATCGAGAGAGAAATTT
>DATIAI010000745.1:0-6767 GCA_035458065.1 Algoriphagus sp.
AAAAGGATAAATGAAGATTATGGTACAGGAATTAGGATTTTTCGAGGCAGTGAAGGAAAGAAGGTCTGTCAGGATCTTTGACAAAATTGGCCCATTTGATCATGAAGTAGTCAAAAAATGCCTGGAGGCTGCCATCCTCTCACCCAACAGCTCAAACCTACAACTCTATAATTTTATCCGAATTCCTGAATCCTCCCCTCTGAAGGATCAAGTCGCCAAACTGTGCATGGGTCAAAAAGCAGCGACCACTGCCCGGGAACTTGTGGTAGTGGTCACCCGGCGGGATCTTTGGAAATCACGGGCTGAGGCCAATTACAAGTACATCAAAAGTACCTATGAAGGGAAAAATGACAAGAAACTCAGGCAGGCACTGAGTTATTATGGCAAACTGATTCCCAAGCTTTTTGGGAAATACCCTGGCTGGTCACTGCTCAAAAAGATCATCGCCTGGTGGGTTGGGATTAATAGGCCGATGGTGCGGGAAGTAGGAGAATCGGAAGTCAGAATCTCGGTGCACAAAAGTGCCGCATTGGCTTCTATGACTTTTATGCTGGGAATGAAAGCTGTAGGTTACGACACCTGCCCGATGGAAGGCTTTGACTCAAAGCGGGTGAAAAAGCTGCTGGATTTAACCGCTGCCTCCGAAATCTGCATGATCATCGGCTGCGGAAAAGGTCTCCCTGAAGGAATCTATGGTGAGCGGTTTCGCCTTCCTTATGAGGATTTAGTCTTCGAAAAGTAATTGAGGCATTGCTACTCTAATTGATTTTAAATGGGTAGAAAGCAGAAGCTGGAGACACTTGGGTTTGAACTTTTCAGAATTCAATAATCGTCATTAATCTCCAGCCAATAGCCATCAGGGTCCTGAATGTAAATCTGCTTTACTCCGTCGACCCGATTGGTCACTTCGCCTTTCACTCCGGCCCAGCTTTCGAATGGATAGTTTTTTGCCTTCATATTTTCAACAAATGATGGCATATCCGGAATGCTAAAGCAGAGATGATTTACTTTGGAAATCTCTTTTGGAATATTCGGTGCTTCGATCAGATGCAAAGCAGCTCCACCTCCGATGTCATACCAGGCATGAAGACCATCTTTGAAGGGTTCTTCGATTTCTTTCAGCGAAAGGACCGTCTTGTAAAAGTCCATGCTCTTTTCCAAATCCGAAACATGGACTGCAATATGATTGACTTTGATTTGAGCAAAGGCGCTCAGCGAAAACAAAACCAAGGCTATCGTTAATATTTTTTTCATAGGATTTTGATTTGATTTCAAGGCCATTTGAAATTTCGCATGTACGATAATACTTCCTCTGTATTTGGCTTGAGTCATGCCTGTCTGCCTCAGGGAGGCTCGATTTCTTGATCTTGAAAGATTGTGTATCCGATACTACCTCTTTTTGGCCAAAAGAACCGGACATTTTATCAAAACTTTGGGCCATTAGTCGTAGAAAAAGATTAAAAATCATTGTTGACCTCAATCCAGTAGTTGTCCGGATCTCTGAAAAAAATCTGCTGAACTCCGTCTGGTCGGATATGGATCTTACCTTGATCACCTGCCCAATTTTCAAAGGGACAGTTTTTCCGGTTCAGATTCTGGATAAAAGTTTCCATATCTGCCACACTAAAACAAAGATGATTGGTTTTGGAAATTTCCTTAGGTGGATTCAGGTGGATCTCCTCGATGAGGTGAACCGAGGCTCCACTCCCGATATTATACCAGGCATGCAGTCCGTCTTTGAAAGGTTCTTCTATAGGCTGGAGTCCCAGGACATCTTCATAAAAAGACCTGCTTCGCTTTAAATTGGCGACATGAATGGCGATATGGTTAATCTTGATTTTTGTAGAAAAAGGCATGGTGAAGAATTTGGGTTCGTCAAAAATCGAACAGAAACCAAGGTCGTTCCAATTATTGAAAATGAAAAAGCCAACCCGAAATTGGATTGGCTCTTTTTCAAAATTTAAAGCTGATTTTATTCTTCGACACCAGCAGTCTTTAATGTTGTTGCCATCGAAATTCGGTCAGCCTCTCCGAATAAATTCATAGCCTGAAGATAAATTTCATTGATGTCGTTTATAACCTTATAGAATGCATTGTCATCGTAGATCTGGCGTCCCAAATGCGCTTTCACAAGGATTCTCAGATATTCTTTAGATTTATTGAAGTCTTTAGCGTCAAATTCCACTTTGTTTTTCTTCCCAAATTCAACCAAATCCATAAGCATCGCATCACTCACTTTGTAATCGGAGTAATATTGATCCAGACTCATGGCTGAGAAACTGCCTTTATTTTTGGTCACAAAGTCCAGGATATATTCTCTGGAAGAATCGGAATTGAACAGTTTGTTGATATACGGGCTGCCCATAGTGGTATCCAAAGGCACAAAGTAATCCGGCATGATACCACCACCGCCATAGACAGTTCGGCCTTTTTTGGTTTCATATTTCAGGCTGTCATTGAACTTGATACTGTCCGCTGAGAAAAACTCACCATGCGTGTATCTGTCCATCAGATCAGTTTCATACTCATCATAATTTGAATCATAAGGCTTCTGAATGGATCTTCCGGACGGAGTAAAATATCGGGCAATGGTCAATCGCAATTCGGCACCGTCAGACAAATCAATCGGCATCTGAACCAGGCCTTTACCGAAAGATCTTCTTCCGACGATCAATCCCCGGTCATTGTCCTGAATTGCACCGGCCAAAATCTCCGAAGCCGAGGCAGAACCTTCATTGATAAGTACGATAACAGATCCTTCTTCAAACATTCCTGGCTTGAAAGCAAATGCTTTTTGGCTGTATTGACTCACTTTTCCTTCTTGAGAAACGATCAAATCGCGGTCACCAAGGAGTTCGTCAGCCATGTTGATTGCTGCTCCCATGTAACCTCCTGGATTTCCCTGAAGGTCAATGATGAGTTTTTTCATCCCCTGACCCTGCAGCTGTGCTAGTGAAGTTTTGAATTCCTCATAAGTCGTAGCCGCGAATCGGGTTACTTTGATGTATCCGATCTCTTCATTGATCATGTAGGATGCATTGATGCTGTATTGAGGGATTTTATCCCGGGTGATTTCGTAGGAAATCAAATCAGATTGATTTTTCCGCTTGATATCGACCATTACTTTAGATCCTCTTGGACCTCTCAGGTAATCGAAAACATCCCGATTTGTAATGCCGATTCCAGCCACATTTTTCCCATCCACGGCAATGATCTGGTCACCGGACTGGATACCCAGCGCTTCTGAAGGTCCACCTGTCAAAGGAGCTACCACATAGATAGTATCCCTGATTATCCCAAATTCAACTCCGATTCCGTCAAATTCCCCTTCTAATTGGGATTGAGCCAATGACGCATCGCGGGCAGGAATATAGCTTGAGTGCGGATCGAGATTTTCCAACATTTTGGTAATTCCAAACTCAACCAAATCATTGGTATTGACACTGTCCACGTAGTCTCGGTTGATATATGTCATGATCTCCTGGAGCTTATATAGCGCAGCCCTTAGATCATTTTGATTCCCTTTTGGCTCAGCAAAGGTCGCTCCGATCCAAATTCCCGCAGAAATCGCAAGAGCAAGAATGATAGGAAGCCGGATTTGTGATTTGGTATTTTTTGTCTCGCTCACTTTTTCTATGATTTTATACTCAATTAACTCAAACTACCCCAAAATGATCCAACATTAAAATGGATTTTAGATAAAATTAACGATTGTTTGTACGACTGGGATTGTTAAAGGTCTGATTTATTCCCCTTTTTTCTTCCAAAAAAAATTATTTTTGTGCAATGTATTTGGATCGTGATTTTGAAAAGTCTTCTGTAGGGGAATTAGTTTCTGAAAACTATGTTTTCGCGGCTGTCCTGCATTATTTCGGAATCAGTTTTTATCAATATCCCACCGATTCTTTGGAGAAAGTTTGCCGAAAACATAAGGTCAATCCCAGAACCCTGATCGCTGAACTTGAATCCTGGGCAAAGCGCAAAGACCCTTCTCCTGAAGAACTCTACCTTAATCCGATTGAACTCCTGGTTAGCTATCTGAAAAAAAAGCATTATTTCTTTGTACGCCAGGAGCTCCCCTTCCTTTCCAACCTTATTTCAGGAATTCAGCCTGAGCAAAACTTTGGAGCTTTGCTGGCAGATCTCAGGATCATGTTTCCGCTGTTTGTCGACGATTTTATCCACCACATTCATGAGGAAGAGAGTCGCCTTTTCAAAAGAATAGCACTACTTCAGGATATCGAGGACGGTCACTTTAATGTTCAGGATGCTTTGACAATTTTGGAAAAAGACCCAATCCATCTTTTGGCAGATCAGCATGAGATTCACGACGACGAAATGGAAGGCATCCGACGGCTGACCAGAGATTACTTTCTGGAAGAAAATGCCCCGCTGACGATGAAAGTTCTCTATCACGAGCTACAAAATTTCGAAAGGGAATTATCTATCCATGCAAAGATTGAAGATGAGTTGCTTTTCCCCAAAGCTGTGGAACTTGAAAAAGAGGCACTTAGGAAAATCCGCAAAAAAATCCAGACCAACTGATGCCCAGAATACTCGCAATAGATCTGGGAACTAAGCGAACTGGTTTGGCTGTTACCGATCCGTTGAAAATCTTGGCCAATCCACTGGAAACCATCGAGACAGGCCAGTTGATGACTTATCTCAAATCCTATTGTGCCAAAGAAGAAGTCGAAACACTTGTACTAGGCCTTCCTATCCGTCTCAACGGGCAGGACAATGAAATGACTCCAAGAGTAATGAAACTTAAGGAGGAGCTTGAAAAAGCTTTTCCCGAAAAAAAAATAGCCTTGGTGGATGAACGATTCACCTCAAAAATGGCCATGCAAAGCATGATCGCCATGGGCAGCAAAAAGAAAGACCGAAAAGAAAAAGCCGGCAATCTGGACAAAGTCTCAGCGGCCATCATTCTACAATCTTACCTCGAAAGACAATGATTTACCCTATAGTTGCTTACGGCAATCCTATCCTCAAAAAAGAAGCGGAAGAAATTACCGAAGGCACCGATCTCAAAGCCTTAATCACCGACATGTTTGCGACTATGGACCATGCCAACGGGGTAGGTCTTGCTGCACCCCAAATCAATCAAGGCGTACGCCTATTTGTCATAGACAGCTCCCTGATGCTGGATGAAAAAGATGAGGAAAAAGGAATCCGACGCGTTTTCATCAATCCTATCATCTTGGAAGAATATGGTGATGATTATGGTTTCGAGGAAGGATGTTTGAGTATTCCAGAGGTAAGAGCCGAAATCATCCGTCCGGAAAAACTCACCATCGAATATTTCGACGAAAACTGGAACCTAAAAGAAGAAGAATTTTCCGGAATGACCGCCCGAGTGATCCAACATGAATACGATCATCTGGAGGGAATACTTTTCGTCGACTATCTGAAAGGCTTGAAAAAGCGACTTATCCAATCTAAATTGATAGATGTAAGTAAAGGGAAAATCTCGACTGATTACCGAATGATCTATCCTCTGAAATAATGGGAAGAAGCCCAGAAATCCGCATCGCTTTGGTTCAGACAGACCTTCATTGGCAGGACAAAACTGCCAACCTTGCTATGCTGGAGGAGAAAATCTGGGGATTAAAAGGAAAAACCGATTTGATCATTCTTCCCGAAATGTTTCCCACAGGATTCAGCATGGAGGTTTCCAAACTCTCCGAACCAATGAATCTGACGGTCTGCAAATGGATGAAGCAATTGGCCGCCCAAACCAAAGCTACCATTACCGGAAGTACAATTATTTCCGAAGGAGGAAAATTTTACAACCGCCTGCTTTGGGTCAATCCGGACGGCTACACCGAACATTACGATAAGCGCCATCTATTCAGAATGGCCGATGAGGACAAGCATTTTTCCGCAGGCCAAAAACTCCCCATTTTCAATCTTAAGGGCTGGGAGTTTTGCCCCCAAGTTTGCTATGATTTACGATTCCCCGTCTGGTCGAGAAATGGCTGGGAAGACGGTATAGCTGGATATGATGTCATTTTTTACATTGCTTCTTGGCCAGCGGCTCGAGTTTCTGCATGGGACGCACTTCTACCTGCCAGAGCAATAGAAAATCTTTCCTACTCTATTGGGGTCAACCGGATTGGTACCGATGGAAATGGAATTTCTTATGTGGGGCATTCAGCGGCGTATGATTATAGAGGAGAAAAAATCTTGGATTTAGGAGAAAAAGACGGAATTCAGGTTGTTACTTTTTCAGCTTTGAAACTGGAAGAATTCCGAACCAAATTTCCTGCCTGGAGAGATGCGGATCAGTTCCGAATCCTTTAAGAATTTACTTTTCCAGATTCTCCCACATTCTTTAAACGGGGTTTGAAACAAGCCTAATTTTCGTATTTTAGGCGCTGAATTTTCGACCCTGTTTCCCCCTTTTTCACCTGCTGGCCTCTTTCAGCCAACTACCCTAAAAGCGAAACAGGCAAATCCTTTTTGAATCCTATTGAAACTATGAGTGATCAAACTCCCAAAATCCTCTATACGCTGACTGATGAGGCGCCTGCCTTGGCCACGTATTCCCTGCTTCCCATTGTACAGGCTTTCACCAAATCTGCCGGTGTGCAGGTAGAGACAAGAGACATTTCTCTTTCTGGCAGAATTATTTCAAGCTTTCCTGAATATCTGAAGCCAGAACAGCAAATCAATGATGACCTTGCCGAATTGGGAAAGATCGCCACGACTCCAGAGGCTAACATCGTCAAACTCCCCAACGTATCTGCCTCTGTTCCTCAACT
>DATIAI010000746.1:0-2491 GCA_035458065.1 Algoriphagus sp.
CCTGAGTTTGTACAATTCTTCCGAAATGATCAATCCATCGGATGGCTAGATACTCTGTATTTAAGCTGGGAACTTCCAGGTTTCGAACCCTCGATCCACCTACCCAAGCAGTATGAATGATGGCGTCATGGAGGTTAGTGAGGTCGTTTCCACCTTGAACCATCGCATAACGAATGGCCGGATCGAGAGGTTTCTCTAGACTGATCTGAGTTTTTTCAGTGGTTGTCTTCACATCAAAAACCACCGGGATCTCAATTATAGCTTCAGATTTTGGCTGAAAAGATGGGGGTAAAGTAGGTTTATCGTAGACTTCTTTTTTTAGCAACTGAGCTATGTCCTGATTCTTGGAATAAATGGATTTTGCTGAGAAAAAGGCATTGCCATGGATTTGGGGCAAAGTCCTCGCATAATTGACCTGTGAGTTGAGTTCTCCGAGGTTTTTCCAAGCGGCATCCGAATCTTCACGGATTTTATAAGGTCCATTCCCAATGTATACCTTGGTGTTGAAGCTGTTGTTGGACCACCAGTCGGCCAGCATTCGGTGGGAAGCCAGCCGATGCTCCATGCTCCAGTAGAGTTGTGGGATCAGGTAGTCAATCCAGCCGTTTTTCATCCAGAGTAGCACATCGGCAAAAAGATCATCGTAATTGGTTTGCCCGGCCTGAGTTGGTGATCCTTTTGGGTCTTTGCTTTGATTTCTCCAAACCCCGAAAGGCGAAATCCCAAACTGAACCCAGGGTTTTTGGCTTTTGATTTCTTGATTCAGGGCAAAAATCAATTCGTTGACGTTTTGCCTTCTCCAGTCATCCCTGCTTTGTCCCGGTTTTTTATATTTATCAAAAGAAGCCTTGTCAGGGAATTCCAGTTTGGGTTCCCGATAGGGATAAAAGTAGTCGTCAAAATGGATCGCGTCCACATCATAGTTGACGACGACTTCTTTGATTATAGCCAGCAAATGGTTTTTCACCTCCGGTAGTCCAGGGTCATAATACCATTTGGAGCCATATTTCAGCATCCAATTTCTGTGTTTGTGGAAGTCATGTTCAGGGCTTAGTTCCTCTGTATTTAGAGTCATTGTGGCCCGATAGGGATTGAGCCAAGCATGGAATTCCAGCCCACGGTCGTGCGCTTCCTTGATCATCCAAGTCAGTGGATTTTCATTGGTTAATGGAGCTTTACCCTGCTTACCGGTTAGGTATTTTGACCATGGAGCAAGATTACTTGGATAAAAGGAATCGCCTGCAGTCCTGATCTGTACGATTACAGCGTTGAAATTCAGTGATTTGTAGTAATCCAAAAGACCGATAAATTCTCGTTTTTGCTTTTCCCATGGATCTGTGGAGGAAATCGGCCAGTCTATATTGGCGACCGTTGCTATCCAAACTCCCCGAAATTCCCTCGGAATATCCGGCATGCGGTAGGCAAGGGGCTTCAAAGCAACTGCCGGTTGTGGAAGTGGTTTTGTTGGTAGATTTTCCGAGGTTTTTGGGGGAAGAGTTGAGGTTGGGGTATTTTGTTTTGGAGTTTGAGCGACAGGTTTTTTGGTTTTGCAGGCTGCAAAAAGAAGAATCGAAATCAGGAAAAGGGAAAGAAACTTGAAACTGGAATTCATGGGGTAATCAGAGCTTTGGGACTGGTTTAAGGTTGAGATCGGTCAGATTTTTCCGGAGTTTGTTCATAAACTTATCTCCCGGATCGGATTTGACAGTTCGGTAATTTGGGTCGGTTTCTTTCCAGAGGTCAGTGGTCTGGAAATTTTGGTATTCATGATGGCCTATCACATAGTCGATGGGATATTTTCTTTTGAGGTGGCGGATCAGCAATTCATTTGCTTTGAGTTGGGCTTTGGTCAAGGGCATGTCATCACTACCGATGTTTTCGATCCCGACAGCCAAATAATTCAAGCCAATAACGTGCCGTGCAAAAGTGGTGTCTGGTAAAAGTCTGAAAATCGTTCCATCCCGATCGATCAAAAATTGACTGGAAACGTTCAGATTGCTCGCTCCCGTCAGGTCGGCCCTGCCACCCAAAGTTGGTGGATTAAAGACATCATAAGTCACTTCGATGTTGCTGATAGCAGTCCAGTGAACGACGACCATTTGTGGTTCAATAGTGGCGGAGGATTTGTCTAAACCATGGCGGTCTTTGAGGTATTGGAGTGAAAGTTGCTCCCGTTCGTCGTTCCAGGTGATCGGTTTGTCGATGATGCGAAAAGTGGCTTTTGGGCTGCAGGAAATTGAAAAAACTGTGGAAAGGACAAGTCCAAATTGTAGGATTTTTCGGCGCATTTCTTCAGGATTTCGGTGAATTGCTTGGAGGAGCTAAACTAGGCAGAAATCGGGAGGAAAGGAATGAAGCTTAGATTTTAGTGAATTAGAGGAATGAGAATGTCACCACTTTGGGTTTCGATAAATGGTATTTTGAATTCTACAATAGTTTCATCCCTTCGGGATTAACTAATAGGTATGCATAAAAATGATAAAAAGGTTAA
>DATIAI010000747.1:0-3008 GCA_035458065.1 Algoriphagus sp.
CTCTATGCAAAGTGAAAAGCGTAAAAAACTCCTGCTCGTACTCCTGATTTCCTCCTCGGTACTGGCCATTTCCCTGACCTTCTATTTCTATCAGGTCTTTTTTAGTCCAAATACAATGGTGGTAACAGACCAAACTTATATGCTTAAAATCCCAAGCAATGGGGTCTACAAGCAGGTGGCTAACCAACTCTATGAGGACAAAGTCATCAATGACGCCTTGAGTTTTGGGTTTGTTGCCAAAGTTTTGGGTTATCAGGATGATGTCAAACCGGGGCTTTACAAAATTGATCCTAAAATGAGCAATCTTGATTTGGTCAGAATGCTCAGATCCGGAAGACAGGTACCGGTCAAGGTGACCTTCAACAACGTAAGGACCAAAGAGGATTTGGCAGAAAAAATCACCGCCAATCTTGAAGTCACACCGGAGCAATTTTTGGAAATGATCCAGGACTCGGTTTTCATCCGAAAGTTTGACTTTGAGGAAGAAACAATCATGAGCATGTTTATCCCCAACACCTATGAGTTTTGGTGGAATACAAGTCCTGAGGCACTTTTTGACCGCATGCACAAAGAATATCAGAGCTTTTGGACGGAGGAGCGAAAGCAAAAAGCCCAGGCGATGGGACTTTCTCCAAAGGAAGTAAGCACACTTGCCTCCATTGTGCAGGCAGAAAGTCAGAAGTCTGACGAAAGACCAAAAATTGCAGGAGTGTATCTGAACCGAATGAAAATCGGTATGGCACTTCAGGCAGATCCAACCTTGGTTTATGCCACGGGTGATTTCACCCTGAAGCGGATTTTGAATGTCCACAAGGAAATCGACAGTCCTTACAATACCTATAAATACACCGGACTTCCTCCCGGACCTATCAACCTACCGGACATCAATTCTCTGAATGCGGTTTTGAATGCCGAAAGCCATGATTACCTCTATTTCTGCGCCAAAGAGGACTTTTCGGGTTACCATGCCTTTGCCAGCAATTATGATGATCATATGAACAATGCAAGGCGCTATCAGCGGGCATTGAATGCGGCAAACATTTTCTAGGATGTTTCAGGCAGAAACTCAAATCCGTGTCCGCTATGCGGAAACAGACCAAATGGGGTATGTTTACTATGGAAATTACGCCATGTATTTTGAAGTGGCGCGTGTGGAAGCAATGCGTTCGGCCGGTTTCTCTTATCGGGAAATGGAGGCAAATGGAGTGATGATGCCGGTATTGGAAAGTCATTTCAAATATTTGAAACCGGGGAAGTACGATGAACTTTTGACCATCAAAACCATCATTCCCGAGTTTCCGGGAGTACGGATTCGCTTTGAGTATCAAGTGATCAACGAACTGGGTGAACTGATAACGGAAGGATGGACGACCCTTACTTTTCTCAAAAAAGAAAGTCATCAGCCAACCCGACCTCCCCGGAATTTGTTAGATTTAATGAAACCCTTTTTTGAGTAAAATTTTGAAACTGTGATCAGAAAAAAAATTTTCAAATGGCGATTACGCTTGCAACTCAAGGCAAGGCATTTGAAGAAGATCTACTTCGGTCACCCGGATAAGAATCTGTATGACGTCACCAGAATATTCATCCAGCAGCTCAAAAAAGACGACATCAGCGAAAGAGCCGGATCTATGGCTTTCAGCTATACGATTGCGCTTTTTCCCTTGATACTTTTTCTGCTTAATTTGATCCCCTATCTCCAGGATTTTATTCCTGTGGTCACTACAGAAAACATCCTGGGATTTATGCAAAATATCATCCCGATGGGGATGTATGAAAACATCGAGACGACACTGATGGACATTGTCTCCAAACCCCGTCAAAGTCTCCTTTCCTTCGGTTTTTTCTTTGCGCTCTTTGCCTCTACTCAGGGCGTCATGTCCATGATGACTTCCTTCAATTCGGTATATAGAACAAAGGAAAACAGAGGTTTTTTGAAATCCCGCCTTATTGCTGTCAGCATCGTATTTGCATTGGTTATCACAGTTTTCGCCGCCAGTTCGATTATGATTATCGGGAGCTTGCTAATCAGTGCATTGGATGAAATGCAGGTATTCAACAGTAATTTCATGATTTTCCTGTTTAACACGTTTAAGTTTTTGATCCTTTTGTTCGTGTTCTACATCACATCTGCTTTCATTTTTCGGTTTGCTCCGGCGGTGCACGACAAATGGAATTTTTTCTCCGTAGGTGCTCAGATGGCGGGACTGTTGATCACACTGGCTTTTTACGGTTTTATATTTTACCTGGAAAATTTCGCCAGCTACAATAAACTTTATGGCTCTATCGGGACTTTGATCGCACTGATGTTTTGGCTTTGGATTACTTCTCTGATTGTTCTGGTTTGCTTTGAAGTCAATGTGAGTTTGGATCTCGCAGAAGAAAAGCAAAGGGAGCGTGAAAACCGCAGAAAAGTGCTTGGGAATCCCGCTTGATCCCAAGAGTCCATTTCCTATCCAATTCCCTGATTTTTTGTTAGGGTTTAATTCCTACTTTTAAACTTCCTCCTTCCCAAAATCAAATAAAATATGAAACGATACTTATTGCCATTGAGTCTGCTGTTGAGTTTTTCAATCTTCCTGGCCTGCAGTGAACCCGAACCAAAGTCTATTCCGGATACGGAAATAAACGCCTGGTTTGATACAGAGTATGAAGAACTGCTCCAGATGAGCCCATTGCAAATGACAACTCAGGGCAGAAAAGACCGATATGGAGAAATGGATGACATGAGCGAGGCAGCCGAGGACAAAAGACTCGCCTGGATGGAAGCCAGTGTCAAAGAGATGAAGGTGAAGTTCCCTTATGATCAATTGAGTCCGGATTCCAAAGTGTCCTACGACCTATGGGAATATCAGTATGAGATGGAAAAAGGAGATGTGAAGTTCAGGAGGATGAGCTACATCTTCAATCAGATGGGCGGGGTTCACACGATGCTGCCCAATATGCTGATCAATTTCCATAAAGTGGATGAGGCTTCAGATATGGAAGCTTTGATTTCACGATACAAG
>DATIAI010000748.1:0-2090 GCA_035458065.1 Algoriphagus sp.
TGAAGATTGAAATCGAGTTCCTGCTCGCCTAAAAGCTGCACAAGCATTAATTCCTTTCTGGGATGGCGGAATTTCTCCACGAGACTTTCCCACTCTTCATTTTTCTGAAGAAAGTCAGAAACCCAAACGATCAACTCCCGATTTCGGCCAATGGGTAAGCTTGGCTGCGGCACGTCCAAAGGCCATGAACCACTTGCTTTTTCCAGCTCCAAGTGATACAAAATCCGCTGAAAGCTCTTGGGTGTTGGAGCTACTTTCTGGGTAAATTCACCTTCTTTCAAGGTATAATAACTCAGGGAATCTCCCTGCAAAAAGGCTAAGTAAGCCAAGGAAGCCAGCAGGTTTTTCGCATAATCCAGGCGGGAAAAGCCATTTTCAGCATAATTCATCGAACCTGACAGATCCAAAATCAAGCTGATGTGCAGATTACTTTCCGTCGTGGATTCTTTGACCATGTATTTGCCGGATCGGGAAAAATACTTCCAGTCAATCCGTTTGAGATCATCGCCCGGCCGATAATGCCGGTATTGCTCAAACTCGCTCCCCACACCCACCCGGATACCCGAATGAATTCCCTGTCGCAGCTGTTCGCTGATGAGTCGGGCAGAAAGGCGCAGGTCGTTGAGCTTGATGATCTCCAGATTACTTGGCATGAATCGGGACTTGTTCGACGATTTTTGAAATGATAAAATCCGTATCCAGTTGCTCCGCTTCGGCTTTGAAGTGAAGGGAAATCCGATGTCTAAGCACTGGATAAACCAGGTATTTGATGTCCTCAGGAATCACCGAATAGCGGCCTTTCAGTAGTGCTCTGGCTTTGGCACAAAGAATCAAAGCCTGACCTGCTCGGGTTCCTGCACCCCAGTCCACGTAGGATTTAACTTCCGGAACTGTTGTATTTTCCAATCGAGTGGCCCGAATCAACCGGGTGATATATCCCAAAAGCGAAGAGTCTAAATGAACCTCCCGAGTCAGTTGCTGGAGCTGGACAATTTCGGCTGCAGTGATGATTTTATCAATCTGAGGCTTGTAAGTTCCGGTTGTTTTCTCCAAGACTTCAAGCTCTTCTTGCTCGCTTGGATAACCCAGTTTGATATAAAGTAAAAAACGATCCAATTGCGCTTCAGGAAGTGGATAGGTTCCACTTTGCTCGATCGGGTTTTGGGTAGCAATAATCAAAAAGGGATTGGGCAATGCGTAGTTTTTCCCGGCATAGGTTACCACTTTTTCCTGCATGGCTTCCAAAAGAGCCGCTTGGGTTTTCGGAGGAGTTCGGTTGATCTCATCAGCCAAAACCATATTTGCAAAAATCGGACCTTGGGAAAACTGAAAGAATTTTTTGCCTGTGCTGTGATCCTCTTCCAGGATTTCGGTTCCAATAATATCTCCCGGCATTAAATCCGGAGTAAACTGAATGCGCTTAAAGGACATTTCCATCACTTCGGAAAGGGTTTTTACCATCAGCGTCTTGGCCAAACCGGGAACTCCTTCCAACAAGCAGTGTCCTCCGGCAAGCAAGGTAATGATCACCTCATCCAGCACTTCTTCCTGTCCGACGATGACTTTGGCAATTTCTTTTTTGAGTTTGGGGAGTTTGTCCACCAAGAGTTGGTATTGTTTCAGTTCAGTTTCCAATAGGTCTTAGGTTAAAGCGTACACCACGATGTTTACCCCAAATCGCGTGTTGTCGATTTTAAGAAAGCGCTTGTTGCGAAAGTCATAATCCCACTCGCAGCCATAATCTTTGTTGCTGTAGAGGACTCCAATTCGGCCATTGACTTGAATAGCTTTGAGGTAATCGTGCACCAAGTCATCTCCCCAGCCATTTAGCTCAAAAGAAGTCGCCGGAGGTCCGTCTTCAAAAGTGAAGAAGCAACGGTAAATCCAGTGGTCATTGGGTATTTTTTGAAGGGCCTCCGAACCGAAGGTTCGACTCATTTCTTCTTCGAAAGACTTGGCAAAAAGCCCGTCAATGTCATGGTTGCAGTCATCGACGAACACAAATCCGCCCTGCTCGACATAGGTTTTGAAGTTCTTTCTTTCTTCCTGAGAAAACTCCACCAGCTTATGTCCACTCAGGTAGCAAAAGG
>DATIAI010000749.1:0-3468 GCA_035458065.1 Algoriphagus sp.
TAGAAAAAACGTATCCTATTCCATGAAAGCTGCGACTTCCGTGGAGTTGACGCCTCAAAAGTTGCGCTTTTTATAGATTCTGAAAGAAAACATCAATAATTACCAGTTTATTAGTTTAATAATTGATTTTGCTAAAACCAAAAAAGCCCGATCCATCGATCGGGCTTAATAATTTTTCAATTTTGAAATTCTTCAGCTTTCAAAACCCAAAATCATCTAAAAACAAAACCGGAAGGACCTCTGCCCACCTCCATGTTTTTCACCTCTGCTCCTGCTTTATTGTAGACGATCACCTCACCATTTCCCTGAAATCCATTGGAATTGGACACGTAGATTTCCTGACGCTCTTGGTCATAACCAATACCGTAAAAGCCTGAACCGGTTTTCCAGCTTGGAACCAAAGTCGTGTCAAAAAGGGATACCACAGCGATACCATCTTCATAATCCGGCCAACCAGTGCTCGTGAGAATATACATTCTATTATCTTCTCCCAAAGCAATGCGACTGGTAGCATTTGGAATATCAAAGGTTCGGGATTCCTTTTTCGTCAGATTATCTACATGAAAGGATTGAAAGTAAATCTTGTCCGAATCGAATGAATAAACCCACAGGTCACCTTTCTGCTCAAAAAATTGAACCGGCTTTCCTTCAACTTCAATTGTTTTGGAAATCACTTCCGTATCAGCATCGATGATTTCAATCTTTCCTTCCTCAGATCCCGCTACAAAGACATACTTTCCACTGGTAAACATATCCTCGGGCTTATTGGACACCTCGATTTTCTTTTTCACGGTGCCCCCATCCAAACCTGAAACTACCGCGATATAGGAGTCCGGTGTTTTATAGCTGGCATCATACGGGCCATAGTCAGAGATAAACAACTTACCCTTGGCAGTTGCAAGAGATCTCGGCTGGTTTAGGTCGCCAATTACAGCTCCAATCGACTTAAAATCTCCGGGATTGACGATCTCAACTTTTCCCGTATTGGCCACCAAGTAGAGACGACCCTCCTCCAAAACTGCATCCTCCAACAATCCAGCATAGGGACGGCTGTTTTCAGTTTCGAATACATTTTCGATTATCGCACCTGTCGTAGGATCTAAATGGAAGATTTCACCGTCATTGGTGCCAAAAGACCCTTCGTTCAGGATCAGGACTCCCGTGTCGTATTTTCCAAGTGGCTTTTCATTTCCTGATTCGTTACATGCAAAAAGGATAAAAATCAGAGCTAATGCCCCTAGTTGGTTTTTGTAATTGAACTTCATAAGTGTATGGTTAGATTAAATTGATACGATCGACCCGGCATAGCCCGGAGATAGAGCACTTGGTAGTCCTTGTCCAGTAGATTCAGGACTTGAAAACTGAGTGGAAAGCGAAGGCTTCCCCATTTGAGTTCAGAAAAAGTCAAGCCTGTATTCCAAATTTGATAGGAATCCAAAATCCTGGCATTGCCAGTGCCTATGGCTCTCGGCCCGACGAAAAAGGAACTGAGGTTAAGCTCAAAACCCTTAAATTCTGCACTTAGGTTTCCATTGGCCTGATGCTTCGGAGTGTAGGGAAGTTGCTTTGGATTTGAAGGTTCGGAGGTCAGATCCAAAGCCTCCGAAAAAGTATAGCTGAGACCCAATTCCCATTCAAAGCTTCCTGTTTTCCAATTGGCTTTACCTTGATATTCGATTCCCTGGTTCTGGACTTCACGGATATTTTCGGGACTCCAGACAGATCCTTGGGGCAACCAAATGATCCAGTTATCTACATGCATTCGGTAGTAAGTCAGGCTCTGATCCCAGGAGAAATTCACCTTTCTCACCCAATTCAGGCCGATTTCTCCAGAAAGGCTTTCTTCAGGAAGCAGATCTGGATTTCCTCCTGGGCTCCAAAATCGGTCGTTGAGCGTGGGAACTTTAAATCCTTTTCCAATGGAAGCTTTCAGCAAAAGCTCTTGTTGATCACTTTTCCAAAACTTCCAATCCCCTCCTATTCCGGGAAGAAAAGGAACAAATTCCCCTGGATAGGCGAATTGCCTGAGGTTGAGAGACAGAGAGAGATTTTCTGTTTTTTTCCATGCTGCAGACTGATAAAGCTCCAACCGCTGATCAGCCTCCGAATAAGTACTCAACTCACCCTGTACAAAGGTTGCCCTCACTCCAGCTTTGAATTGCCAGTTTTGCCATTTCGAAAAATCCCAGTCGGAAGCGAGGAAAAATTGCCGGGTTTGATTCTGACTTTCATTGAAGATCATGTTGTCTCGTACCAGACCGGTTTTCAGATTCCAAACCGAATTCTTTCCAAATCTGAAATAATCCAAAACCGCCCGAATGCTTTCATCAGATTGAAAGTCGTTGGTATTTGAACCCATTACAGGCTGGATCTCCCGATCGGCTTTGTTCCACCAAAAGGAAGCTTTGAACTGACTTGTTGAATTTAGATTCCAGGAAAGATCCTGCACAAGCCCCCATTGCTCTACTGCAGCATGATCCTCTTTGGCGTTTGGAGTTCCTGCTTGAGAAAGGTCTTGGTAGGTGAAATTATTTTCAGAATGCTGACGATAAACCCTCGTTTTGCTGCTGAATTTTTTCGAAGAAAAGCCTCCGGAAACTGCGGTGTTGAAAAGCCCAAAACTCCCGAAAGTCTGTGAGACTTTGCCACCAAACCCATTTCCAAAGGAAGTTTTCGAACCCAAATGAATGCTTCCCCCAATTGCTTCATTTCCAAAAAGTGCCCCTGAGCTTCCAAACTGGAGCTGCGCCTGATCCACTGCTTCGATCGGCAAAATGGAAAGGTCACTTTGACCGAGCGAAGGACTGTTGATCGGAATGCCGTTCCAAAAAATAGCGGTATGTCCAGCTGAAGTTCCCCGAAAAGACGGCGATGCCAGCATTCCTGCGCCATATTGACGAATAAAAACCGGACTTTTTTCCTGCAAAAGATCTCCCAGTGAGCGGGCAGAATAGGCCTCCAAAACCTTGGAATCAAAGTTTATCACCTTTTGCCCTTGGGCAAATCTGTCCAAAGCAGGCGCATACACCTCCACCTGCTCCAGCGGAATAGTGTCCTGGATCGGCACAAAACCGAAAACAGAAAAAACCAAAAACAACAAAGTCATGCCTGATCGAATAAGTTTAAACTCAATTCGATTCGGGCTTGAAGAGAAATGGGAAGAAATGAAAACTGCCCCGTCCAGAATGTATCTGTTGGGAAATCGACACGTCTTCTTCGCTTTTCCTCCGAAAGCACAGAATCAACAGATCAAGGCAGGTCTCCTGGCTCATCTGATTTTTGCCAGCCTTCTCATCCCGTCCCGATAGTTATCGTGACTAGGTCAATGGCATAGTGGAGCAAAAACTTTTTTCCTTCCGATTAGCTCGGAAAGACAGACTGACAGTTGCGGGGACAGCTCCGGTATTACACCGGATTCCCTTTTAATCCCAAGAGCCGAACGAGCGGATTGGGAACCTTCATCGGCGA
>DATIAI010000750.1:0-5994 GCA_035458065.1 Algoriphagus sp.
TGTGGAAACTGACGGAAGTGTGATCGAGCCTGGAGAAAAAGTAAAGGTGATGGGAGGTCCGCTTCAGGATATGACAGGGGAGGTGATAGAAAAAGGGAACAAGGATTATTTCCTCATACGAATCCCTGGTATTATGCAAAACATGATGATCACTATCGAAAGGAAGTTTTTGCAGGTTCTGGAAGGATTGCCGTCCTCTTAATCTTGACTCCGAAGAAAATCTTGTAGGCTAATTTTCAGGATTAATTTTAATGTTTCTCCTATCGATCAGTTTGTTCCCAACCCGGATTGGTTTTTTATCCACAGCAGCTACGGAGTCTTGGATTTGGAGTATGGTAAAGTTTCCGATTTCATTCACGGACCGTTTCATTGTATCGGAGGTAGGGTAAGTTGTCAGGATATAATCGCCAAGGTCCAGGAAATCAAGCGAGTCTAATTTTTCGTTTTCGATTACAAAAACCTGGACATCCTTAATTTTTTCACCATCGGGTCCGGTGGCATCCAAGGTCAGTGATACTACTATTTTTTCTCCGGGGTAAGGCAAACTCGCACTGACCGTGTCGGTAGAGGTATAATTTGGAGAGTGGCTCGTATATCCAGTTTTATATTCCGGAATGAATAAATAAACAATCAACACAATCCCTGCGAGTGAGGCAGCATAAGGAAGGATTTTTCTGAAGGTGTTGGGTTCAGCTTTTGGAGATGGTTGGGAAGTGGATGAAGGCCTGCTGAGATTCGGTGGAGCAGGGCTTGGGGCTGCTGAGCTATTTGCAGACCCAGAGCTCATTGGATGCTGGTCAATCTCATCAATAAATTCCTCCAAATCCTCAGGATTATTTTTTTCTCCTTTAGGAAATGATTCCAACCCCTTTGTGCTGGTTATTTCTCTTTCGACCCTTGGAGGGTATAGCCCTTTCTCGGCAGTTTCAAATCTGGCTAAAGCTTCTGGAACAATTGCTTCGGTGACCACATTCCTCTCCAAGACAATATCTTTTTTACGTTCTTTCCCTTCGATAATCTGAACCAAAGTCACGCGTAAAATGAGGATGAAATCGCCAACAGAAAGGGGTTTAACATCAAATAACCATTGGGTAGCCTCATCCTCCTCGATTACCTGTTCCTCATGGTTCAGTGCCTTGATTTCAAAATTTTGCCCGTCTCTGCCTTCATTTAGTGACACCTGCATCACATTTCCAAGCCGAATGGATTCAATCATCCGTTCATTTTCCGGGATTCTCAAGCCTTCAGTTAGCAAGATTTCCTCCCATGCCAGCCTCACAGTACAGCGAGTCCATTTTTCCACCTGCATCATTCCGGGAATGTGGTAGAGCACCTTGCCTTCTTTTTTGGAAGGTTTCGGAGTTGTTGCAGAGCTGGTTTTTTCAAGCAAAGCATCAAGGAGAGGTTGGTATTTTTTAGATCGCATGATCTCCAGAGTCAGCGTATTCATGTTGCTGAGTTTCCCAGCGAGATCATCCACAGCTCCTCTAATGTCTGTGTAGAGGTTGATGTCTTCCTGGACTTTTCGGGTGTCAGCAAGATTGTCTAGCTCTTTGACGCTGGCGTTGAGTTCTTTGATTTTTTGATCCCAATATTTGAGGTAATTGATTATGCCTAAGGAATCGTAAATGTCCGCATCGGGTAGTACTAATGGGAAAATTCGGCTGTAGAATTCCCCTTTTTTCTCCACTTCCAAAAGCTCAAACATGCAGTTTTTGGACTTGAGGTATTTGTCACTGATGATCAATACCACAAGGTTGCCCTGGCCGATTTCCATCATAAATTCCCTGATAAGCCCTTTGAAACCCAAGTCGGTTTTGTCCCGAACGAGTCGGATCCCTTTGGAAGAAAGTTGGGCCTCAATTTCGTCGGCTACTTTTTCACTTTCTCCTCCCCAAGCGTAGGAAATAAAAACTTGCTGCTGAGCCATTTTGTCCTGAAAAGTCTTTGCTAATCAAGGTAATCCACTTTTGTCAAAAGATCAAAAAATGAAAAAGGCAACCGTTTGGGCTGCCTTTTGAATAATGGGTTGAATAGAAATTAGTCTCTGTCTTTGGGTACAAAATACCTTCTGTAAACAATCTGGGCTTGGAACAGGTGGTCTCCGTAGCGGTTGAAGCCTACATTTCCATCCAGGTTATCCGTGAAAGTCCACATCATGGTTCCTTCCCCGGCAATGTCTGAATATGGACCGACCCGGTAGCTTAGCCCTGCCCGAACAGGGACGTATCCGGTTGTGATTTGGTGTTTTGTCGGTTTTTCCTCGCTGCTGTATGATTTAGTCTGCTCTGTTCGGACATTCATCACTCCCAAACCTAATCCCCCATAAAGGTTGAAGCGGCTGCGGTGCATATGGTTGGTGAATTTGATCAGATTGATGCTGGGGATCAGGTCAAAATAGTATGCAGATCCTTTTGCCGTGAATGATGCAAAATTCTCAAACCACAAATCTCTTATATGTGTGGATGGATTTCCACCACTGCTGATGGATTGAATGCCAAGTGTTGACCTCAGATCGAAAGTAGAATTGAGTTTTTTGGTTAATGCAACTGAAAATGCCGGCTTAATTTCAAAATTCATAGCCCGGTACTGTCCGCCATTGTCCAAATAGGCAAAAGAAGGTCCCAAGCCAATGGTCAAAATATTATCCCGTGAAATCCGCTCTTTATAAAAACTTTGAGCGCTCAGGTTTCCCGAAATCAAAATAATAAACAGGAATGTAAAATTTTTTACTAGGGTTTTCATTTGGTAAGTTCCTGATTGGGTGAGCTAGGGTATCTCACTGTTTAGGTAGGTTTTTGCAACAAACATGCCAAGAGGACCTATTCGTACCTATCCAAACTCAATCAAGCTGGTTTTTTTGAATTGAAATCGGATCAGGTTCCTTGAAAGGCGGCCTGAATATCCGATTCTGTAGTTTTTAATTTTTCGCGACAGTGCTTAACTAATTCAGCTGCTTCTTTCACCAAATCAGAAAGTTCATCCACTGATTTGTTTCCTTCTTCGAGTTGGCTGAGAATGGTTTCGAGTCGGGTCATCGCCTCAGAATAGCTTTTGTCTTTCATTTTTCTCCGATTTTGGTGATGGTACTAGTGATCTTTTGATTTTGGGTAAAGGTCTCGATTTGGTCTCCAGGCTTAATATTTGTCAATTGAATGGGAATTCCATCGAGTTCTGTACGGGTGTAACCTCGACTCATAATTGAAGTTGGATCCAATTGACGGAGGAGAGTTTCCCTGTTTTCAAGTTTTTCCTTTTGTTTTATCAGAAAAGTGTTCAGGCTTTTTTTCAGATTAGTTTCCAATCCTACCAGATTCATTTCCTGAATTTTCAGCCTGTTTTTTGTAGCAAGCAGGATACGGTTGATCCGGTTTTTGACTATTTCGCCTTCCAGGGAAATCCGGTTTTTAGCCAAGGATTTGGCTCGGAGTTCATATTGGTGGATTTTGTTTTCTTCCTCTTTAAGCTGTTGCCGGGTTGATCTGTCGAGTCTTTGCAGCATGATGCCCAGATTTTCCTCAAATTCCCTAAAACCGGAAATAAGAAATTCAGCCACAGCAGTGGGAGTTTTTAGCTTTGTATGAGCGACCAAATCTGCAACTGTTTCATCCCGTTCATGGCCGATTCCGGTAAAGACCGGAATTGGGAAATTGGCAATCGCTGCTCCCAAGCGGTAATCATCAAAGCAGTCCAGATCCAGTTGGGCACCGCCGCCCCGGATAATGACCACAGCATCCAAGCTGAGATTTTCCGCTTCTGCTTTAATCCTTTCCAAGGCTGAAAGCAAGCTCGAAACTGCCTCATTTCCCTGCATCAGGGAATTGTACAGTTTGTGGTAAACTTTATATCCGTAGCTGTTTTGCTCAATCTGATTGACAAAATCACCGTATCCAGCAGCTGTAGCACTGGAAATGATGGCGATTTTTTGGATTACTGGCGGAAGTCCGAATCGGCCGTTCAGCCGGATCAATCCCTCTCGGGTCAAGCGGTCGATGGTTTCTTGTCGGAGTCTTGCCCTTTCTCCCAAAGAAAAGGAAGGATCAATATCCTTCACATTCACGCTGAGACCATAGACTGGATGGTAACTGACCGCAACTTGGGCCAAAACTTTCATCCCGTTTTTTAGGCTGGTTCCGGTGACGGATTCGAATTTTGCGGCAACTGACCGGTAGGTGAACTGCCAAAGATTTGCCCTGATTTTAGCCAGGACTTGATTTCCCTGCTTTTCGACCAACTCAAAATAAACATGCCCCTGCGGAGCCTGACGAAAGTCCGCCAACTCACCCACCACCCAATAGACCGGCTCGAGTTCGTTTTCCAGAGTTATCCGGATCTGCTCGGTCAGTTGTGAAATGGATAGCGGTGACATGCCTGGGTTATTTCTGGTAGGCCGCCTTGATCTGTTCGCTTAGCTCAGCACTTGCTTTCAGCATCGGAAGTCTTACCTGATCACTTTCAATGATTCCCAAATGCACCAAAAGGTTTTTGATGCCGACCGGGTTACCTTCCTGGTACATCAAACTGTTTAGATTCAGAAGTGAATATGTAGTCTGAAGTGCTTCTTCATGACTTCCATGAGTCAGTTTTTTGAATTTCTCGGGGAATGCATTGGCCATAACTGAAATCACGCCGCTGCCTCCCACGCTCATCAAAGCCTTGGTCATCAAGTCGTCACCGGAGAGCAACAAAAAGTCCTTGGGCATAGACGCTGCGATCTGCATGCATTGCTCCAGGTTGCCGCTGGCTTCTTTCATTCCCACAATATTGGGATGGTGAGAAAGCTTCAGTGTTGTTGCCGCGGTCATATTTGACATGGTGCGGCCCGGAATATTGTATAATACTACAGGAGCAGGCGAAGCATCTGCAATTGCAGTATAATGCGCAACTATCCCTTCCTGACTTGGTTTGTTGTAATAGGGACTAACCGAAAGAATGGCTGCCACGCCGTAGAAATCAGTGTTTTTGATTTCATTGACTACCGCATGTGTGTTGTTTCCCCCGATCCCAAGCATTAGCGGCACGCGACCCGCATTGTATTCAAGACAGGCTTTGAGCACCTGTTTCTTTTCGGCTGAGTTTAAAGTTGAAGACTCTCCAGTAGTACCAAGTACAACCAGATAATCCACTCCGCCGGAAACAACATGATCGATCAGGCGCTTGAGCCCTTGGAAATCTATAGATTGATCGTCATGAAAAGGTGTGACGAGTGCCACCCCGGTGCCTTTGAATGCGTTCATGCTTATTTTATGGTTTGAGCCTGCAAAGATAAAACCTTGAATTGGATTTGGATTCCGTTTATCTAAAATTTGGGGAAATCGGTTTGGGATCTTACAATTATCCTGCAGGGAAATTAAATATTGGTCTGGAATTAGGTCCCAAAGGAAATTTGCAAATCAAAAAAGACAATTTTTGGGATGATTTATTTTCTACTCGCCAATTGAAAAAAAGGCTTCAAAGAATATTTCGGTCAAAAAGTGAAACCTTCATTTGATCTTCGATGCCAATTGAAGGTTACCTGCAATCCCTAAAACCGATTTATTCTTTGGCTTCAGCAACCTTAGCTTTCTCCACCATTTTCTCTGCCAAAATCAAAACAGAGGGGACATCCTCCAGCCAGGCACTATTGCTTTCTATCAACTTTTTCCAGCTTTTGAAGGAGATGACCATCAAATCCTGTGTTTTTAAAAATTCCTTGTTGATATAGTCCTGATTTCTTAGCTGAATATGATGCGGTGCCACGTGTTCTATTGCCCGGATTGCTTCTTTGATTTCGGGTCTGCTTTTCACCTGACCAGCTGCATCAATCAATGTGACCTGAGCTCCGGAATTGTTGATCCATTTTTGGGCGAACTGAACCAAAAAATCATCTTTTTGGGAAAAAAGAGGGATAAAAATCCGGTCTGCTTGTTTGAATCCCTTATCAATCCAAACTCCAACAGGCACCTGACAGGTACGGATAATGCTTCTGGTTCTTTCGTCAAAAGGGAGGTTTTC
>DATIAI010000751.1:0-3493 GCA_035458065.1 Algoriphagus sp.
CCTGTTTGTACAAACCGTAAAGTTTTAGCAATTCTTCATTGCCGGGTTTTGAGGTGAATTTTTGAGTCAGCGCTATTGCTTCCTCAAGGGTGGTTGGTTTCATAGAAAACTGGTTAAGTCGGTTTGGTTTTCCAATTTGGATGCCAAAGTAGAATTCTGAATTAGTTTTAAATAAAAAAGCCATTCCGGTTTGGGAATGGCTTTGAAGAATTTAGAATCAAATTATCTCTTGTTGATGAACACGTAGTCCCGCTCTGTAGCGCCGACGTAGACTTGACGGGGTCTGCCGATTGGTTCTTTGTTTTCGCGCATTTCTTTCCACTGAGCAATCCAGCCAGGAAGTCTTCCCAACGCAAACATCACAGTAAACATGTCTGTTGGAATGCCCAAGGCCCGGTAGATGATACCGGAATAGAAATCGACGTTTGGATAGAGTTTTCTATCGATGAAATATTGATCATTCAGTGCTGCATATTCCAGTTCTTTGGCAATTTCCAGAACCGGATCTGTCACTCCCAATCTGCTCAATACCTCGTCTGCTGCCTGCTTGATGATTTTTGCTCTTGGATCAAAGTTTTTGTAAACTCTATGTCCGAAGCCCATCAGACGGAACGGATCGTTTTTGTCTTTTGCTTTGTCCAGGTATTTTTTGGCATCGCCACCGTCAGCTTTGATTGCTTCGAGCATTTCGATTACTGACTGGTTGGCACCACCGTGAAGCGGGCCCCAAAGTGCGTTGATACCGGCAGAAATTGATGCGTAAATGGAGGCTTGTGAAGACCCTACCATTCTCACCGTGGATGTGGAGCAGTTTTGTTCGTGGTCTGCATGCAAAATCAGAAGCTTATCCAGAGCAGTAGCTACGATCGGATCGGATTCGTACTTTTCCGCCGGATGTGCAAACATCATTTTCAACAGATTTGAGCAGTAATCCAAGGTATTGTCAGGATAGTTGACCGGATGGCCAACTTTATTTTTGAGTGCCCAAGCTGCGAACGTTGGCATTTTTGCCAGCAATCTTACAATGCTCAGGTTTACTTCCTCTTCAGTTTGATTCGGGTTTAGAGAATCAGGGTAAAAAGCTGTGAGTGAGCAAATCAACGAGGAAAGCACTCCCATTGGGTGAGCGTTGGAAGGGAATCCTGCCAAAATCTTTTTGATGTCCTCGTGAACAAGTGTATGAAGTGTAATTTCTTTGGTGAAGGCATCGTATTCCGATTGAGTCGGAAGCTCACCATAGATCAAAAGGTAGGCAACTTCAAGGAAAGATGATTTTTTTGAAAGATCCTCAATTCGGTATCCTCTGTATCTTAAAATACCCTGCTCTCCGTCAAGAAAGGTGATTGCGCTTTTTGTTGCTCCGGTATTTTTATATCCCGGATCGAGGGTGATCAACCCTGAGACATCACGTAGCTTACTAACTTCAATTGCACTTTCATTTTCAGTACCTGTAATCACAGGGAATTCATATTCTTGCCCCTTATAGGACAACTTGGCGGAATCAGACATATATCGTTTTTTGGATTACTTTTTAGTGAAAAACATCAAAAGATGCCCTTAAGTTAATAAAATCGAATCTTTTTTAAGGATATTATTATTTGAGGTGACAGAATATTATTTCGGAATCGATTCCCAAGGGGTTTTTGAAGCTCTATTTCCTGGATTCTTTACTTCCAAACCCAAAAATCCTGAGGAAGTGTTTAAGGTTTCTAATTCTTGCCCGAATATGTTTAAAAAAAAGCCCCGAAGGGCTTTTTTTCTTTTTTTAATCACAGAAATGCTCAAACACTTCCACCAGGTGGTCGCCGATCATCTTGGCATTTCTTCCTTCGATATGGTGACGCTCGATGAAGTGAACCAATTCCCCGTCTTTGAACAAGGCCATTGCCGGAGAAGATGGAGGATAAGGTAGTACCAACTCTCTTAATTTGGCAACTGCTTCGCGGTCATTGCCAGCGAACACAGTGGCTAGGGTAGTTGGCTTCTTTTCAGCATGCTCTACTGCATAGCGGATTCCCGGTCTTGCCGCACCTGCAGCACAACCACATACGGAATTGACAACTACCAAGGTGGTGCCTTTGTGATCCGGACCCAGATGCTCTGCTACTTGCTCGGCAGTTCTGAATTCCTGGAATCCAACATTTGAAAGTTCTGCTCTCATGGGAGCAATCAGCTCTTCAGGATACATAGTATTGCGTTTTAATAGTTCGGTGTTATAGAAATCCCAATTCAAGTTTGGCAGCTTCGGACATCATGTCCTGAGAATAGGGTGGGTCAAAGGTAACCTCAACCTCCACATTGTTAATGCCTTGAATTTGCTGGATTTTGTCTTTTACTTCGGTTGGAATATATTCAGCAGATGGGCAATTGGGTGAAGTCAGCGTCATCAGCACATAGACATTGTTGACCGGATATACGGTGATCTCATAGATCAGCCCCAAATCATAGACATCCACGGGAATTTCAGGGTCGTAGACCTGCTTGATGGCCATCACCACTTTGTCTCTCAGGTTTGTGACCTGACCGTTTTCTAAATTGGTTTCAGCTTCCATTTTCAGGCGTTTAGCTTGGTTTGAAATGCCAAGGCATACAGTTTCATTTGTTTGATCATCGAAGCCAGGCCATTGGATCGCTGGCTGCCGATGATACTGCCCATTCCGATTCGTTCGATGAAATTCAGGTCTGCTTTCAGAATTTCTTCGGGGCTGCGGTCATTCAATACCCGGATCAAAAGAGAGATCAAGCCTTTGGTAATGTCGGTATTGGAATCAGCCTGATAGTGGACTTTTCCTTCGACTTCATCAGCAATCAACCAAACTTTGGACTGACAGCCTTTGATGATGTTTTCGTCCTTTCTTTCATTTTCAGGAAAAGTTTCCAGATTACTACCGAGCTCCATGATATAGAAAATCGTCGACTCCTTGTCATCTCCGAGAATTTCAAACTCGGAAACTATCTCCTCCTGTATGTCTTTGATACTGCTCATTTATTCTTGAATCTCGCGATTTGGGCTATTCCCTCAGCCATTTTTTCGATTTCAGATTTGGTATTGTAAACCGAGAAGGAGGCCCTTACAGTTCCTTCGATCCCAAATCTTTTCATCAATGGCTGCGTACAGTGGTGCCCGGTCCTGACGGCAATCCCTTTGGCATCCAGCATTTGTCCTACGTCAAAAGGATGCATCCCGTTGATATTGAAGGATAAAACCGAAACTTTATCAGCAGCTGTTCCTACCGGTATAAACCCTTTGATCTCATTCAACAATTGATTGGCATGGGCCAAAAGGCTGTCTTCATGTGCTTTGATGGCAGGTTTTCCAAGGTGTTTGATAAAATCCAAGGAAGACTTGAAAGCAATCACATCTGCAATATTGGGAGTACCTGCCTCAAATTTAAATGGAATGTCGTTGTAGGTGGTCTTTTCAAAAGTCACTTCTTTGATCATTTCTCCACCTCCCATAAAAGGAGGCATGGATTCCAGCACTTCCCTTTTG
>DATIAI010000752.1:0-4010 GCA_035458065.1 Algoriphagus sp.
CAGGAATTCAGTTGGCTTTAGCTCCGGCAATTGCAAAGGGATGGGTGAAAGATGCTGTTCAAATCTCCGGAATTACCGGAAGCACGGGTGCCGGAAAAAAACTGGCGGAAACTTCCCATTTCAGCTACCGAACCGGTAATATGTCGGTATACAAGCTTTTCACCCATCAGCATCTGAAAGAAATCAAGCAGACTTTCAAGCAATTGAATCCTGACTTCAGTTCAGATTTACTCTTTGTTCCTTACCGTGGCAATTTCTCACGGGGGATTTGGGTTACTGCACATTTTCCTTTCGAAGGAACTGAGGAAGAGGCGATAAAGGCATATCAGGATTTTTACAAAGACGCAGCTTTTACACATGTTTCCACTCAGGACATAGATTTGAAGCAAGCAGTGAATACCAACAAATGCATTCTTTTTGTGCAGAAAGAAGCCGGACAATTGGTCATTTACTCTGCGATTGATAATCTGCTAAAAGGTGCATCCGGGCAGGCAGTGCAAAATCTCAATTTGGCTTTTGGGCTGGATCAGAGGATGGGCTTGAATCTAAAAAGTATAGCATTCTAAGATATTAGAGGCTAGACACATGATTTTAGATCGTTTGAATTCAATTTTGAAATTGTGAATTCAACTTCCATTCCTCATTATTTTCCAAACCCTGAAATAGAGGCACGAGGTACAAATTGAACTCGTAAATCGTATTTCGTAAATCGTACTTTAAGATGAATTTATTTGATGTATATCCATTAATCCCTGTCACTTTGGTAAAAGCTGAAGGTTGTAAACTTTGGGATGAAAATGGAACAGAATACCTCGATCTCTACGGAGGTCACGCAGTGATCTCCATTGGTCATACTCACCCCCACTATGTCAAGCGGATCAAAGACCAATTGGATCAGATCGCTTTTTATTCCAACTCAGTTCAGATTCCTATCCAAAAGGAATTTGCTGACAAGCTGGGACAGGCCTCAGGATTAAATGAATACGAACTTTTCCTTTGCAACTCCGGAGCGGAAGCCAATGAGAATGCCATCAAGATGGCCTCTTTTGCAACAGGAAAATCAGGTTTCATCGCATTCTCCGGAGCATTTCACGGCAGAACTTCCGGTGCTGTAGCGCTTACCGACAATCCAAAAATAGTTGCTCCCTGCAATGCCCGCGAGGATTTTCAAATTCTTCCATGGGGCGATTTGGAAGCAGTTGAAGAAGCTTTGAAAAGTAATACCATCGCCGGAATCATCATCGAAGGCATTCAAGGTGTGGGAGGAATTCAGGTTCCTTCTTCAGAATTCCTCCAGGGGATTTCCTCTTTGGCTAAGAAATATGAATCCAAATTGATCTTGGATGAAGTACAGTCCGGTTATGGAAGAACAGGACGTTTCTTTGCTCATCAATGGGTAAAAGGTATTAACCCCGACCTGATCACCATGGCAAAAGGAATGGGCAATGGATTTCCGATCGGTGGACTTTTGATTTCACCGGAATTCAAAGCAAGCCATGGTTTGTTGGGAACAACTTTCGGAGGAAACCATCTGGCTTGTGCAGCCGGATTGGCTGTTTTGGAAGTTTTGGAAACTGAAAACCTTCAGGCAAAAGCTTTGGAACTGGGTACTAAATTGATCGCTGAATTGGAAAATATTCCCGGCATTCTTGAAGTTCGGGGTAAAGGTCTGATGATTGGTTTTGACCTAGACCGGGATGCAGGACCTGTTCGTACTGAGCTGGTGAAGAAATACCAGATGTTTTGTGGATCTGCAGCTAAAAAGCAGACGATCCGACTCCTGCCACCTTTGTCCATCGAATGGAATCAGTTAAATTCGTTTTTGGTCGCCCTTAAAGAAATTCTAAGCCACTAAGCCTTTTTAATCCTCCAAACTGTTAAATGAAGCATTTTACCCGATTTGAATCCAAAGAACTTGGTCAGGAATTAATTGACCTGGCTCTTGCCTATAAAGCCAATCCCCGCCTCGATTTTGAAAAAGGTCAGGGAAAAAGGATCGGTTGCATTTTTCTGAATCCATCACTTCGGACCCGTGTCAGCACCCAAATCGCAGCCCAAAATCTCGGTATGGAAGCAATCGTACTTAATATGGACAAGGAGGGTTGGGCACTGGAGATGAAGGAAGGTGCAGTCATGAACAAGGGAACTGTGGAGCATATCAAAGATGCGGCTGGAGTTTTGGGTTCTTATTTCGATATTCTTGCTATCCGTGCATTTCCTTCACTAACCAACCGTGAAGAGGATGTCAATGATTTTGTCTTTGGGCAATTTGTAAAATACTGCGGCATTCCTGTAGTAAGCTTGGAATCTGCCATCAGGCACCCACTTCAAAGTCTTGCAGATCAGATCACCATCAATGAATTTTCCAAAGAAGTAAAAAGAAAACCAAAGGTTGTCTTAACCTGGGGACCTCACATCAAAGCAATTCCTCATGCTGTAGCCAATAGTTTTGCAGAGTGGACAATTGGAATGGGCCATGAGCTGACTATTGCCCATCCGGAAGGATACGAATTGGATGAGGTTTTCACAAAAGGTGCAACCATCGAACATACTCAAAGTAAAGCGCTAGAAGATGCTGATTTTGTGTATGTTAAAAACTGGTCTTCATTCAACGATTATGGAAAAATCCTTTCCACTGACTCCAGTTGGATGTTGACGGAAAAACATTTGAAGCATGCCAAAAATGCCAAAGTCATGCATTGCCTGCCTGTAAGAAGAAATCTGGAACTTTCGGACGAAATCCTGGACGGGGCACGCTCTTTGGTACAAAAGCAAGCAGAAAATAGAATTTATGCCGCTCAGGCTGTGATCAGCACAATCTTGGGTTAATACCTTTTTAAGCCACCAACACGCGGCCAAACCTATGAAGATTTCAATTATTAAAATCGGTGGGAACGTCATTGATTTTCCGGAGAAGTTGGACGAATTTCTGGTGCTTTTCTCCAAATTCCCAGGAAACAAAATCTTGGTTCATGGCGGTGGGGTAATGGCTTCACGCTTTGGAGAGTCGATGGGAGTCATGCCCGAAATGGTAGATGGACGCCGGATTACCGATAAGGACACATTGGATATGGTGACGATGGTCTATGCAGGTCTGATCAATAAAAACCTCGTGGCAAAACTCCAAGCTCTGAAGGTAAATGCCATCGGGATGACCGGAGCTGATGGCAATCTGATCCGATCCATCAAGCGGCCAGTCAAAGGAATTGATTACGGTTTTGTTGGAGATATTCAGGAAATCAATACCAGCCTAATCGATACCTTGCTCAGCGCAGGTCTGCAACCGGTAGTCAATGCAATCACTCACGACAAAAAAGGCCAATTGCTGAATACCAATGCCGATTCCATAGCTTCTGCACTTGCAACAAGTCTGGCAGCCGAGCATCAGGTCAATTTATATTTCTGCTTCAATAAAAGTGGAGTTTTGATTGATGAAAAAAATGAAAATTCCATTATTCCTTTGATCAACGAGGACATTTATGCAGAGCTTCGCAAAGAAAACGTGATCCATTCCGGCATGATTCCCAAACTCGACAATGCGTTTTCCGCATTGGAAAAAGGGGTAAACAACGTCTGGATTGGAAAAGCGGAAAACCTTCTTTTAGCTGCAAAAGGTAAACTTTCAGGCACAACCATAGAGCGAAACCGCTACGATTTATATTGATGGAACACCTCAACACACTTTTTGAAGCAGCAGTACAGCTGCTGAAAGATTTGATTAAAACTCCTTCTTTTTCCAAAGAAGAGGACAAAACTGCAGACCTGATTGAATCATTTTTGAATCAAAAAGGGGTAACTGTCAACCGGTCAGGAAATAATGTCTGGGCATTTGCCAGTGAATACAATCCGGTTTTACCTACCGTTTGGCTCAATTCCCATCATGATACCGTCAAACCAAACAACGGCTATACCAAAGATCCATTTTCACCGATCGAAGAGGACGGAAAACTCTTTGGATTGGGAAGCAACGATGCAGGTGGGCCTCTGGTAAGCTTGATTGCTACCTTTTG
>DATIAI010000753.1:0-2755 GCA_035458065.1 Algoriphagus sp.
CATCTTGTCGATTATCCTGTTGCCTGACATAGGGTATACCCATCATCTGATACCATCTGCCATCAAGGGTTTGGACCTGTTTTTCAATTGTGGTGGAGTTCAAAATGATTTTCCTGATATCATCCATCAAAGAAGAGAATCGGATATTGGTAGAGATATCGCTAATTACCCTGCCTATATCGCTATCCTTGAGGTTGATCTGATTGATGGCGGAAGGGGTAAACTTTCTAAGGATGAGATCTTTGTCTACATACAATTGGGCATTTATCGTGGACTTGAAATAATTGTTCAAGTCATCATTCAAATCAGCCAATTCATGGATTTTCAGCTGGTATTCATTGTTTACAGTTTGCAGTTCTTCATTTACCGATTGAAGCTCCTCATTGACACTTTGCATTTCCTCATTACTGGAAATTAGTTCTTCATTGTAGGAAGAGATATTGTCATTGGACACTTCCAGTGCCTCATTGGCTCCCCTGAGCTTTTGTTTCACCTCTGCCAATTCGTCTTTCAAATCATTGAGGTGACGGGAGGTATGGGTTTCCATCCCAAAGTTTTCCACATCTGTCCCATTGGTGGTTTTTGCTTTGCTGTCACTGAAAAGGATCAGGATGACAGTCTGATCAAAATTACTTTCGGATAAAAAAGGCTGGACAAAAACATTGACCGATTGGGTCGTATTGTTTTTCTTGAATCTTACTTCTTTAATGGTTGCCACCTTCTTTTTCTTCATTGCCTTTCGAATAGTAGTTGAAGTGGCAATGGAAAGCTCTTCGGGCAACATTTCAATCAAATTGAAATTAAACAGTTTTGGAAGTAAGTATTTTTCAAAGTTTCCAAAAGTCTGGATGATCTTAAAATCAGTATCTACCCAAATAGCAGCTTCATATCCGGAAACTTCCAATAAAGAGGTGTTGGCAAAGTGGGAAAGATTGCCGTATTCGTTATTTTTTTGTGGAGTAGAATTTTGGTATTGATTGATCGATTGCCTTTCAAAACCCGGCGTGCTGTAGTTTGCATCCCTAAATTTCCGGATCACTTCAATGCTTTTAAATATCCTCCATTTCTTACTGACTTCCTCAAACGAATTCTTCAAATCTCCCATGCTTTCGCTGGGCCCTAAGAATAAATACCCTCCTAAATTGAGGCAGAAATGGAGAGAGGTGAGAATCTTTTTCTGCAGGATGGGATTGATATAAATGAGCAGATTTCGACAGCTTATCAAATCTATTTTACTATAAGGAGGCTGCTTCACAATATCATGGTCGGCAAAAATCAGCATCTTCCTAATGTTGTCTCTCACCTTATAATGATCGCCTTGCTTGACAAAGAATTTGTTCAATCTCTCTTGCGAAACATCATTTTCGATACTTTCAGGATATATTCCTTTCGAAGCGTGAAGCAGGGCGGATTTATCTATATCACTGGCAAAGATTTTTACCTCCAGATTTTTTTTGAGCTCTATAAGATGCTCCTGGATAAGAATCGCAAATGAATAGGCTTCCTCACCGGTCGCACAACCTACAACCCAAACTTTCAAAGTATCGACTTGTAATTTGTTTCTGACTATTTCCGGAATGACTTTTTCTTTTATGATATCAAAAGCCTCCATATCTCTAAAAAATTTTGTGACACTGATCAAAAACTCTTTAGCTAGAATTTTAATCTCATCGAGGTTAGACTCTAAAAAATCAGCATAGTCGGCAAATGATTCGGCCTTGTTCTTTGCCATTCTAATGATTATCCTTCTTTTGATCGTTGGGCGTTTATATTCTGAAAAATCCAGTGGAGTATGCTTCTGTATGAGTGCAAGTATCCTTAATAATCCTTCCTCATTAGAATCGTTAATCTGATCCAAATACTGATTTTCTAACAAATCCATCTTTAGATGGCTAATAATCTCCTCAGGGATCAGGTCAGGAGTCAGGATCACATCCACATTTCCCGAACTGATTGCACTGTTAGGCATTCCATCAAATTTTGCACTGGTGGGATCCTGGACGATCACAAATCCTCCGTTTCTTTTTATTGCAGCGATACCTTTAGTACCATCCGACCCTGTGCCAGATAGGATGATTCCAATGCTTTTTTCTTTATGACTCTCCGCCAAAGAATCAAAAAATATGTCAATCGACGTGTTGGGTTGCATGGGTTTGATATCAGATAGGTACAATTTCCTATCCTTGATGGTCATAATCTTCCCTTGCGGCATCAGATAAACCTGATTAGTCTCCACAAACATCTCATTTTCAGCAACAGATATTTTCAATTTGCTGTGCTTTCTAAGGAGCTCTGCCATGAAGCTTTTATGATCTGGAGAAAGGTGCTGGATGATCACGTAAGCAACCCCGTCCTGAGGAGTGTGGTCAAAAAGCAAATGAATTGCTTCCATTCCTCCTGCTGAGGCACCTATAGCAATTATAAAAGGGCGTTCTATCAATTGCTTTTCTTTCTTTTTCACGATTTTGAAATTTCAACTGCTAAGCATTCCATTGTTATGTGACCCAAAAGCCATATAATCAACCCTGTCTGAAGTCTCTAGAACTTCTTGGATATCCGTTGTCAGGGTATTGACCTCAGAAATCAATTTTCTGGGTATCAAATGCAAACATTTGAAGGTACGTTAAATAAAAACAATAATGGCTAGTTCCATTGACCGTTAAAACCTTGAATTTAAGAATGTTCTTACCCATGTTATCCCAATATGGATTTAAAAAAATGGTAAGTAAATCCTGTGAGGCAGGATAAGATGACC
>DATIAI010000754.1:0-2046 GCA_035458065.1 Algoriphagus sp.
GAAATGATTTCAGATTTGATTTCCGATAAAGGTCCATTGGGAGGAATTTATACCGCTTTGAGCGACTCAAAATCCGATTTAGTCCTGATACTGAGTTGTGACATTCCAAATATATCCTACGAGGTTTTGGACTTTCTTCTCGAAAAATCGAAAGAAGCGCCTCATAAAATAACTTTCCTTTCCGATGGAAAAAACGATTATCCACTCATCGGAATCTATCCCAAACGGCTTTTAGAAACAGTCGAAAAGTCCATTTTGGACGGTGAACTCAAGCTGCGGCAATTTGTGGAAAGCCAGCCTAATCAAAGAATTCTGATTAGTCCCGACCGGATTCAAGCGATCCAAAATATCAATACCAAAGTCCAACTTCAAAGCCTATCTCAAACCTATTGAAATGAAAAATTCCCTGAAAAATGCGCCCCATCTCACTCTGATCGGTGCTGGTCCCGGAGATCCCGAACTGCTGACTTTGAAGGCAGTAAAAGCCCTTCAAAAAGCGGAAGTCGTGCTTTACGATGCATTGGTCAATGAGGATATTTTAGATTTGGCAGAAAACGCCGTAAAAGTTTCAGTCGGAAAGCGGAAAGGTTCTCATTCTTTTACCCAAGATGAAATCAACCAATTGATCGTCACCTATGCCTTTGAATTTGGATCTGTAGTTCGTTTGAAAGGTGGTGACCCGTTTGTTTTTGGACGGGGAAAAGAAGAGGAAGAGTTTGCAAACAAGCATGGCGTTGAAACGACTGTCATCCCGGGAATTTCCTCCTGTATTGCCGTGCCGGCATCGGCGGGGATTCCGGTAACTTTCAGAGGAGTTTCGGAAAGTTTCTGGGTGATCACAGGTACGACTAGCTCTCATGAACTATCAGCGGATGTGGCATTGGCAGCACAATCTTCCGCCACGGTCGTGATTTTAATGGGATTGTCGAAACTGGAAGAAATTACCCTGATTTATAAAGATTTGGGGAAATCTGACCTACCTACAGCCATTATTCAAAACGGAACGAGAACAGATCAAAGAGAAGTGGTCGGGACGATCAAGTCAATTGTCAAACTTTCAAAGAAACAAGCCATCAAAGGCCCTGCTGTTTTGGTCATCGGCGAAGTTGTAAACCTTGCCAAAGTCAAAGCTATCTGTTCTGAAACTTACGTTTTCGAGGATGAATTCATTTTCCAAAATCTTGGAGCTTTTCCTTTTTGATAGTTAAAAGGAAAAAAGGAGCTGCGTTCCGATTGGAATAAATGGAGGATATCACGTTAAACATTACCCAACTTAGAGAGGCTACCGCAAAAGCTGTGGTTCGGGTCAGTCAACCTGAAGCAATTTTGGCAGTGATCGAAAATCGGGTTCCGAAAGGAAATGTATTTGAAATGGCCAAGGTTGCTGGACTTTTTGGGGTGAAAAACACCTATCTCAATCTTCCCAATACTTACTCACAGCCCATAGAATTCACAGGAATTGACTATGAAATTCATGATTTGGAAATCCATATTACTGTAAAAGTCAAATCAGTATGCAAATCCGATTTGGAGATGGAGGCTATGCACGGTGTTTCGATTGTGGCACTGACCATATATGATATGCTCAAACCAATTGATAAAGGTATCAGCATCGGGCAAATCAAAATAAAGGAAAAGCCAGAGCCACCCAAAAAAGAAAATCAAAGCCAAAAACCGGTAAGCACTGCTGTCGTAGTTTGTTCTGATGCCGTTGCAAACGGTGTAAAGCCGGATTCGGCCGGACAGGCAATTCTGAAAAAGCTCCGGTCTCAATCCATCCAAATCACTTCTTACATCATTATTCCAGATAGTTTGGACGATATCAGAACCTTGGCAAAGAGGCTTGCCTTCGAAAATAAACTGGTGCTTTTTAGCGGAGGGACAGGCTTGTCCCTAACGGATGTAACTCCAGAGGCCTTGGTGCCAATTCTGGAAAGGAGAATACCAGGAATTGAGGAAGCGATGCGAAGCTATGGACAAAGAAAAACTCCCCATGCGATGTTTTCCAGAAGTTTGGCTGGAATGATTGGCAATTGTATGATTCTT
>DATIAI010000755.1:0-6762 GCA_035458065.1 Algoriphagus sp.
TGGAGATGATCGGATTGTTTTCGCTCTCGGCCATAGCGCGGATCACATTGGAAACACGCTTTTGCATCTCCGGATTGGAGCGCTGGATGGCGTTAAGTTCGATCGCGTTGGAGAGTTCGCCGGTATTCAATGAAGAAACTGCCGAACCGCCCATTCCGATACGGTAGTTGTCACCGCCCATGATCACGATTTGGTCACCGGCTTTTGGTTCTGATTTTTTGGTGTATTTGGCATTGGTGAAGCCAACACCTCCGGCCAGCATGATGACTTTGTCAAATCCGTGATGTTTTCCATCTTCTTCATGCTCAAAAGTCAAGACAGAACCCGTGATCAAGGGTTGACCGAACTTATTCCCAAAATCAGAAGCTCCGTTGGAAGCTTTGATCAGGATGTCCATTGGAGTTTGGTAAAGCCAAGGTCGCTCCGAAAGATTCTTTTCCCAGCTTCTTCCTTTTTCTGAGCGGGAATAAGAGGTCATGTAAACAGCGGTACCAGCCAAAGGAATCGACGCTGTGCCGCCTGCCAATCGGTCGCGGATTTCTCCACCGGAACCCGTCGCCGCCCCATTGAAAGGTTCGACTGTGGTTGGGAAATTGTGAGTTTCTGCTTTAAGGGAAATGACAGTGTCAATCTCTCTTTGCTCGAAGAAATCAGCCACATGTTGGGTTTTTGGAGCAAACTGCTGGGCTTTTGGTCCATTGACGAAAGCCACATTATCCTTGTATGCTGAAGCAATCCGATTGGGATGCTTCTTGGAAGTTTCTTTGATCAGCTGGAAAAGGGTCATTGGCTTTTCCTCTCCATCTATTATAAAAGTGCCATTGAAAATTTTGTGACGGCAATGCTCGGAGTTCACTTGGGAGAAACCGAATACTTCAGAATCAGTCAGAGGGCGGCCTAATTGTACAGAAACATTATTGAGATAATCGACCTCTTCTTGGCTCAGAGCAAGTCCCTCAGATTTGTTGTAGGCAGCAATATCGGTGACTGCCTTGATTGGTTCGGGCTGAAGGTGGATGTCGTAGATTTCCTGATCCAATCCATCGTATGCTTTTTGAAGCATCGGGTCAATTTGATCCCCTTCATTCATCGGGAAAAACTCCTCAATGCGTTGTATGCCCTGAATCCCCATGTTCACCGTGATTTCCACGGCGTTTGTTGACCAAGGGGTGATCATTTCTTTGCGAGGTCCGGAGTATTTTCCGACTACTTTTTCTCCCTGGATCGGATTGGCATCGCCAAAAAGCCAGGTGAGTTTTTCGATGTCTTCAGTACTGAGAGGGTGAGGAACTTGAACTCCGTAGATGAGTTTCTGAGGTGATTCAAAGAAGAAAATCATGTCCTTGGGCTGGTAAGCCGCAAAGGTAAGGAATTGGGTGGGAGAATGGAAAGTCAGGGGATTGAAAGATTGGAAAAAACACTTTTCTGTGAACAGTGATCAGAAATCAATGAGCCGTCTCAGTAGACATAACAAGTGAGTCAGTTGTGAACGTCAGTGTTCAGTCGACTTGGAATCAACCTCATTTTCCGCAGTAAAATAAAAGAATGCTAATTACTAGTTTTAAGAATTATATTCTGTTTTATCTGGTCAATTTCCATTTCTGTTCGAAAATGTACAGGGTAATCTCATTTCTTTGAAATAAAATTTTTCAAAAAACCCCGGAAACTTTGAACAACATGATAGTTTCCATAGTTTTGCGGCCGAGATCAAAAAGGAATCGGTGACTAGGACAAGAATATTAGAGATCGCGACAGATCAGTTTTCCCGGTACGGGGTAAGAGCTGTGACTATGGAGGATATTGCCAGGCTGGGCGGGATTTCAAAGAAAACCATCTACCTGGAGTTTGCAGATAAAAAAGTTTTGGTAAAGGAAGCCTTTGAAGTGCTTTTGGAGGAAGATAGAAGGAAACTGAATTTTATCCTGGAAACGGAGGATGGAGTGATCGAGCATTTGGTGAAAACTTCCAAGATGGTACGTGAAAGATTGCAAAACATAAATCCCATGGTGATCATGGAAGTACAAAAGTATTTTCCGGAGGCTTGGAGGATGTTTGAGGATTTCAAAGAAAAAGTGATCATGGAAGATCTGATCAATGTGATCGAAAAGGGAAAAAGACTGGGGTATTTCAGACCTGAAATTGATTCACAGATTTTGGCCAAAGTCAGAATCAATCAGATAACCTCGGCCTTTGATCCGGATAATTTTGCCCGTAAGGATATAAATATGGCGGAGGAACAAATGGTCCTATTGGATCATTTTTTACACGGAATTTTCACAGAAAAAGGCCGGACAGCCTTTGCCGCGCAAAAAGCAATTGAAGATTGAAAACTAACCCAATTATGAAAAAAAAGCACCTTTTTACGCTTTTGGTATTTTTAATTTCATTTTCGGTCCTACAGGCTCAGGAGGTGGCTCAGCTTACCTTGAACGAGTCGATTTTGTATGCGATTGAAAACAATTATGTGACCAAAAACGCCAGATTGGAAACCATGGTTTCCAAAGCTACCGTGAAGGAAACGACAGCGCTTGGGCTTCCCCAGATTACAGGTTCCTTCAACCTGGATTACAATCCCAAAATCCCGGTTGTGTTTCTACCCAACCAGCCGCCATTTGGGGATCCAAGCAATCCGAGCGATGTGATTCCGGCAAGATTTGGGGTGAATTATTCTTCCGGTCTCGGAGTGAATATGACCCAAATGATCTTTGACGGATCGTTTTTTATTGGTTTGCGTGCCGCAAAAACCTTGACTCAATTGACCGATTTTGATCTGGTGAAGGCTGAAAATGACGTGATCGAAAATGTCAAAAAAGCTTACTTCGGAGTTTTGGTCAATCAGGAGAGAATCCGCCTCGCAGAATCTAACTTGTCGAGAATAGATACTTTGCTCAAGGAAACCAAAGCCTTGAATGATGCCGGATTTGCCGAAAAAATCGAGGTTTCTCGTATCCAAGTGCAGCGAAACAATGCTTACACTCAAGTGGAGCGTAGCCGTACTGCTTGGGAAATCAGCAAAGAATTGCTCAAGATCCAAATGGGGATGCCACTTACTGTCGACATTCTCATCACAGAAACTCTTCAGGAACTAAATCCACGGGAAGAATTAAATCAGCTTTTGGCAGATGAAGGTGAAAACAGAATTGAACTTGACCAGCTGAACACCCAAATCGAACTTCAACAATACGATCTAAAGTATAACACTTCCCAATACATGCCCACAATTGATTTTGTGGGGAATATGAGAAGAAATGGTGCCGGGAACGAACTGAATACAGTTTTCGACAGTCAAAACTGGTTTGGGAGCTCCTTGCTTGGAGTAAGTATGAACATCCCCATTTTTGATGGGTTGAGTAAAAGTGCCAGAATCCAGAAAAACAGGTACACGATCAGTCAGCTCGAAAATCAGCGGTTTTTCCTGAAAGACAATTTCAAAAACGAAATTTTCACTGCAAAAACTTCTTTGAAAAATGACCTAAATATCCTGGATGTACAAAGGGAAAATTTGGCACTTGCCCAGGAAGTGTATGATATCGCCAGAATCAAGTATCAGGAAGGTGTAGGATCAAACCTCGAAGTGGTAGATGCTGATGCTGCATTGATTGAAGCTGAAATTAACTTTTTAGCGGCACTTTATGACGGTCTGATTTCCAAAGTAAATCTTGAAAAAGCCCTTGGCCTTTTGAAGGCTGATTTGAATAACTAAACCAACACATTCCTTACCATTCAAAAAAATCCCTCCTCATAATGAAATCGAGCATCACGGAAGCATCTCAAATAGGGGTGCACCGATACTTACCAGGATGCATTCAAGATTCCATGAGACCATAATAAATCAATACTAAACACATGAAAGCTATCCTTAAATTTTTACCATTTGTATTCCTGGCTGCACTGGCGATATCCTGTGCTCAGGAAGAGGGCGTTGATGCCAAGAAAACCCGGCTAGCGGAGTTGAAAGACCAGGTTAGTTCAATGAACTCCGAGATTAAAACTCTGGAATCTGAGATTTCAAAATTGGACCCAGAGTTTGCTAAATCCAATAAAAAATCGATCCTGATTACTACAGCAACTGCCAGAAAGGGAGAGTTTTCCCACTTTGTGGAAGTGACTGGGTCGGTACTTTCCAAGAAAAATGTGAGCATCAGCGCAGAAACTTCCGGGCGAATCTTAGAGGTGCCAGCCATTGAAGGGATGCGGGTGACCAAAGGTCAGATTCTGGCAAGAATCGATGCGGAATCAATCCAGCGCAATATTGAGGAAATGGAGAGCTCACTGGAATTGGCTACTACAATTTTCCAAAAACAGGAAAGACTCTGGAATCAGAAAATCGGAACTGAGATTCAGTATTTGGAAGCAAAAAACAGAAAAGAAGGACTTGAGAAAAGCTTGGCAGCCATGACAACCCAGCTTGACAAGGCTCTGGTGAAAGCTCCATTTAACGGAACTGTGGAAAGCGTTGATGTGAGAATGGGCGAGTTGGTTCAACCGGGACTTCCAATGTTTCAGTTTGTAGGAGATAGCGACCTGTTTATTCAGGCGGACGTTTCTGAAAGTTTTGTGGGGGTATTGAGCAAAGGTGACTCTGTAGATGTGGAATTTCCTTCCATTAATAAAGCCATGAAAACCCGCGTTTCATCCGTCGGTGGTGTCATCAATCCAAACAACCGGACTTTCAAAGTGGAGGTATTTCTTCCCAATCGTTTTGAAGTAAAACCCAACATGATTTCGATCCTGAAGATCAAGGATTATGAAAACAAAGAAAGCGTAATTGTGCCTGCTCACCTGATTTTGGCGGATAACCAAGGCGACTACATCTTCATCGTGGAGAATGGTACAGCCAAGAAAAAATACGTGAAGCGGGGATTGACTTATGGTGATGAAACCGAAATCAAGGAAGGTCTTACAGGAACAGAAACGATCGTAGACAAGGGATTCCGTGAAGTTGGGGACAATTTCAGTGTAAATATCGCACAGCTCTAAGCCATGTCAGATACTCCTAAATCTTCTATTATCCGGGAATTTGGGCTGTCCAGCTTTAGCGTGGACAACTCCACTTCAGTGGTCATTTTGACAATGATCATTACTGTGCTTGGATTGGGTGCCTACCGGACCATGCCCAAGGAAAGTTTTCCTGAGATCGTCATTCCGACAGTTTACATCGGTACAGCATATCCCGGCAATTCGCCTGTGGATATGGAAAACCTGATCACGCGTCCCATCGAAAAAGAACTGAAGTCTCTCAATAATGTGAAAGACATCAGGTCTACTTCGGTCCAGGATTTTTCTTCAATTGTGATTGAATTCACTCCTGGAATTGAGATTTCTAAGGCGATTCAGGATGTGAAAGATGCAGTAGATAAATCAAAGAGCGAGCTTCCATCTGATCTCGATCAAGAGCCTAGTGTTCTTGAAGTCAATACTTCTGATTTCCCAATCATGAACGTGAACATCTCCGGGCCTTATTCGGAGCAGGAGCTGAAAAAATTTGGTGAATATCTTGAGGATGCAATTGAAAAGCTTCCGGAAATCTCCAAAGCCGACCTTGCAGGGACCGTAGAGCGAGAAATTCAAATCAATGCTGATCCCTATAAAATGGAAGCAGTGGGTGTGAATTTTGGAGATATTTCTGATGCTATCCGGGCAGAAAACATGACAATTTCCGGAGGAAGTATCAAAAGCGGTGATTTTGAGCGCACCTTACGGGTGGATGGAGAGTTTACCAGTCCAATGGAAATGCTTGACATCATCGTGAAGACAGATCAGCAAAAGATCGTTTATCTAAGAGATGTCGCTGAAATCAAGGACACTTTCAAAGAAAGAACCTCATATGCCCGTAGTAAAAATCTACCGGTGGTCACCATCAACGTGACTAAGAGGAGTGGTGAGAACTTGCTGGATGCTGCCGATAAGATTAAAACGATCATAGAGACGACCCAGGCAAACCGGTTTCCACAGGATCTTGAAATTTCCATAACCAATGATCAGAGTAAGCAGACAAGAACTCAGGTAAGCGATCTGGAAAACTCCATTATTTTCGGGATAATCCTGGTGGTGTTGGTCTTGATGTTTTTCATGGGCTTCCGAAACGCGCTTTTTGTGGGTTCAGCCATTCCGCTATCCATGTTCATTTCATTCCTGATCCTGAATGCATTCGGCATTACCCTTAACCTTATGGTACTTTTCTCTCTCATCCTAGCACTGGGGATGTTGGTGGATAATGGGATCGTGGTTGTGGAGAATATTTACCGGTTGATGCAGGAGGGAAAATCAAGCATTCAGGCAGCAAAGGAAGGCGTAGGAGAGGTAGCATGGCCTATCATCACTTCTACACTTACCACGCTTGCGGCATTTTTGCCACTGGCATTTTGGGATGATTTGGTTGGAGAGTTTATGAAATACCTCCCCATCACACTGATTATTGTGCTTTCATCCTCCTTACTGGTGGCACTGGTGATCAATCCTGTGATGACTTCAATGTATATGAAAATCGATACCGGGGGAAAAAATAGACCCAAACAGCGATCGATTATAGTCGCTGGGATATTCCTTGTTTTGGCGACGATTTTCTACATGATAGGATGGACTTCCATGGGTTCACTTTCATTAGTTGCTTCTATTCTTACCCTTTTCAATGTCTTCCTTTTGAGAAATGCCATTCATTGGTTTCAGGAAGTCTTTTTGGTGAAGCTTGAAAACCAGTATGAAGCCACGCTTCAGTACGCCTTGCATGGGAAGAGACCTTATTTCTTTTTCGGAGGAATG
>DATIAI010000756.1:0-3553 GCA_035458065.1 Algoriphagus sp.
GATTTCCGATGAAAAAATTCAATTGATTATGGAAGAAAAGGGAAACTTTTGGTAATGGCTTGAAAACATTTTAAATGAAAACCTAATCAGCCTCGGGGATTCAAAATTAACCGTAGGGTTAATCCTGACTTTGATCCTCTCATTTATTGCACTTTTTGTAATCTCCGAGTGGGTCAGAAGATTCTTGGTAAAACAGGTACTGAAAAAAAGCCAAATCGCAAAGGGCACCAAGGAATCAATCGGGACCATGATCAAGTATTTCATCATCTTTGGAGGTTTTTTTTCGATCCTCCAAACCCATGGGATTGATTTAAGTGCATTTGGAGTCTTAGCGGGTGCAATCGGTGTAGGTATTGGTTTTGGCCTTCAAAATATCACCAATAATTTCATCAGTGGATTGATCATTCTTTTTGAGCAACCGATAAAAGTAGGGGACAGAATAGAGGTCGGAGATGTCACAGGAGACGTGATTCAAATCAATGCAAGAGCCACCACAGTGGTGACCAATGACAATATTAGTGTCATCGTTCCAAATAGCCAATTTATCGATAGTCCGGTTATCAATTGGTCGCATAATGAACATCGGATCAGGTTCAATTTTCCGGTGGGAGTTTCGTACAAAGAAGATCCAGCCAAAGTCAAAAAAATCCTCATTGAGGTCGCCAAGGCAAATCCGGGGATATTAGAAACCCCTGAAATCGATGTTTTATTTGAAAGTTACGGAGACAGCAGTTTGAATTTTAACCTTAGGGTATGGACAAGTGAATATGTAAACAAACCCAAGGTGCTCAAGAGCCAACTATACTATGCTATCTTTGAACGATTTACCGAAGAAAAAATAGAAATTCCCTATCCTCAGAGAGACTTGCATATTAAATCGGGATTTGAAAAATTGGGAATTTAAGCTAATTTTTACCCATAGATTACACCGGGAAAATTTTACCGGTCTAAAAATGAAAAGAGTTTTACTCATTTTTGTATTCCTGATTTCCTTGGAAGCTACTTCCCAAAGCTTCTACCGCTACAGGTTTGAAGAACCCTGGTCCATTTCGGCCGGGATCGGTCCCACACAATATTTTGGAGAGCTTTATTCATTTTGGAAATACAACGAAGGTATCCAACCAGACTGGAATGCAAACTTTGCAGTGAATTACATTTTTGGAACTCACCTCAAAGCAAGACTGGAAGGTACCTATTATAAAATGTCTGGTCAGGATCCACCTTCTGATCCAAGGGCCTATCGAACTCCGAGAAACCTTCACTTCAGGGCTCAAAACTGGGAGGTAGCCACTTTGATAGAATACTATTGGCATCCGGTGAAAGTGAACAACATAACGAGACACCTCTGGAATCCCTATATCTTTTTTGGACTGGGAATGTCGACCAACAATCCTAAGGCGGAACTAAACGGCACTTGGGTTGATCTGAGACCACTTCAATTGGAGAACAATCCATACAATGATAAAATCGTTGTTTTCCCAATGGGACTTGGCTTCAAATACAAACTGAATGTTTACACGGACCTAAAGTTTGAAGGTAATTACCGCTTTACCCTGACAGATTATATGGATGATATTTCGGCTTATAATGTCAGTGAATTTTACCTGGACCTAGTGGATGATTATGTCACAGGCAACAATCCAGATCGACTTAGACTTGCTATCCGAAATCCCCAATTTGTTCTCGATAACGGGGAACCCGATGTAGATGCAATCCTGAGAAACAAAGGGAGAGTTAGACGTGGGTCAGGCCTGACGCATCGATATGACGGCTATTTAACCTTCAGTTTGGGTATTGAAATCTACTTATCCCCTGACATTTGGGATAACTGGATCTTCCGAGACAGGATATATGAAAAGAGGTTTAGATTCTGGTAATTACACTTTAATACTCAAAATCCCAAGCTCCGATTTAAAAATAAGAGTCTCTGTGGTACCTATCAGATAGGATGAGGAATGAGTGTGGTCTCCTGATACAATCCCAACCAAGTTGATATTGTTTTTTTCGCAAAACTCTATGATCCCAAGGTCGGAATCGACATGATTATACACATGTCGATGAATTACGAATTGTTCGTGACCTTTGCCAAACTCAGCCATTTCCAGATCAGACTGTGAAGAATTTGTAAAATGAGAAGGAGTATTTACATAGAGCAAATGGATGGAAGATTTGAAAACTTTAGCAAGAGGTAAGATTTTTTCAAAGGCAACTTTTCCGGCAGGATTGAAAACGGTGGCAAAGGCAATTTTTCGAAAGGCATTTCCATCCAGTGCATTTTTAACCGCCAAGACAGGGCAATGGGAAAAACGAATGACTTTCTGAAGGGTTGAACCCAAAAAATTCCCCTCAGAATATCCCTTCCCATAAGCGCCAATCACAATCATATTAACCAAGGACTTTTCAGCCACTCTCAGAATTTGCTCGTAAGGCACACCTATTTTCACAATCTGTTCAATTTGAGATTTGGCAGGTGCCACCGACTTGATATATCCAGGGAGCACTTCGATTGCTTCCTGTTGCTCTTCAATCAACTCTGGATGTTTTGCTTTAGCTTCCTCTGAAAGTAAATCCCAGTCAAGTTCTGATGGAATCACAGTAACGCATATAATTTTTGCCTGATTCTTTGCGCTTATCCGCTGTGCAGTTTGAAGAGCAGAAAGAGAATGAGGCGAAAAGTCAAAAGGAACTAAGATGATTTTCATATAATTGGATCCAAGAATTAGCTTTCAATTTCCCAATTCATTTAGAAATTCCAATTGTGAAAAATCAGGGAAAAACCTGATAAAAGTTAGGAATCCGGAAAGATGTCAAAGCATTCGTTCCATCTTGGTATCGCATCGTCCATAAGCTCCGCACTCCATGTTTACTTCACTGAATCCCAGTTTTTTATAAAGATTCAAAGCCGCCAAAAGCTTGGAGTTGCTATAAAGGACCATCTTTGAAAAACCCATTTTTCTTGCCTTTTCCATCACGGCATTTCCAAGTGCCATCCCCACTCCATTTCCCTGAGCAGCCGGATCAACTCCCATTTTGATCATTTCGCAGGTGGATTCATCCTTGGGGATTAGTCCGACAGTTCCGACGATATTCTCCCCCAGTTTGGCAAAAAGTATGGCCCCACCTTTTGCCAAAATACTCTCTTCGGGATGCTCGAGTTGATCAATATCAAAGTGTTCCAAGGAAAAATACTGGCTAACCCAGGCTTTGTTGATAGATTCGAAATAGGGTTGAAATTCCGGGGAATAGGAAATTATCTCAGTGGTAGACATAGTAATGGCTTTGAAAAGCAACAAAAGTAGGGAGAATAGATTAGCTTAGAAACGATAAATCACATCATCAACTTATGAAAAAGACCCTTCTTGCTCTCGGATTGTTGCTTTTCACCGTGACACTTCATACTGCAAATGCCCAAACTCCCGAAGAAAAAATCAAACAACTCGGATTGTTAATCCCTGAGGTAAGCCAGCCAATTGCAAATTATGTCAAGTGGAGGCAGGTAGGCAACCTGCTTTACCTAGCTGGAACCGGGCCCAAGGTTTATGGAAAAGTAGGA
>DATIAI010000757.1:0-4114 GCA_035458065.1 Algoriphagus sp.
ACTTCCACTTTCTCTCCCAAAAATCAGAAACCTGACAAAAACACAGATAAAGAATCTGATGATCGCAGGATTGCTGGGTAGTTTTATTCCTGCATTTCTTTTCCCCATGGCTCAAACTCAGCTGAGTAGTTCGCTTACCGGAGTTTTGAATGCCCTGACTCCGCTGTTTGTGGTTTTGGTCGGTGCTGTATTTTTTGATTCTAAGATTACCATGAGAAACGCACTTGGGCTAGTGATCGCATTTGTCGGGGTGATTATCTTGGTCACCTACAAAGAAGGCGGAGGCTGGGATTCCCTGACCGGGATAAATGCCTACGCACTGTTTGTGATCGCAGCGTGTATTTGCTACGCCTTCAACCTCCATGTCATCAAAACAAGGTTTACCAAGCTGAAATCCATAGAAATTTCCTCTATTTCCCTGCTGATGATTTTGCCTTTGGCACTGATTTATCTCTTTGCCGGAACCCAGTTTTCGTATAAACTGGTCTCTCATCCAGGAGCTTGGGAGGCTTTGGGATACATCACCATTCTGGGGATGGTTGGCACGGCGACTGCTCTGGTTTTATTCAATATTATGGTGAAAAGTGCCAGTCCTTTTTTCGCCAGTCTGGTGACTTACACGATTCCGATTGTGGCAATTATGTGGGGAGTGCTGGACGGAGAGGTATTACTTATCGGGCATTACTTGGGTATTGCCGGAGTGATCTTGGGAGTTTGGGTAGGAAACCGGAAATAAACTCAATCCTCCAAATTCATCCTTTTTCTCCATGCAAAAGCCAGCATTGGAAGTTGCTGATAGGAATTGACTCCGGCTTTCACACCCTGACTTTTAAGAAAAATATCATTTGACTTTCTGCTCAATTCGATGGAAAAAGGCTGAATGGCTTCACTTGCCTCCCGGATCGAATTCAGATCATTCCTTATTCCAAGGGAAAGTCCTTTTACCCATTCCTTGAATTCATCGGGAGCCATCCGGTAAAAATCCCGCATTTGATATTGCAACAACCGCAAATGCCCGGAATACCTCAACAGGGGTTCCTCAGAATTGCTGCAAATCACCCAAGCTATAAAATTGGCTTCTCCTTCATTGGTCACACCGTAGCTGTGCGCCATTTCATGGGCGACCGTAAATGGTTGCTCCAGCGGATGCAAAGTCGGATCGATATAGCTCTCACCGGTGAACGGAAAGTAAATGCCCAAAATGCCCATTTTTCGCATAAATCCCGGAGGCGGAAACTGCTTGGTCCTGGGTTTTCCGGTGAAATTCAATCCCAATATTTCCAGATTTTCATTCATGTTTGCCCGTACCAGGCGCTCCAGATCCGGATATTCCATAATAGAATTGATCGCCAGACTATCAGAAGTAATTCTGCCTCGATACTGAACAGCCAGCCTTCGGGTTATTTCAACTTCCGACTTGAGTTGTTCGAGATTGAGAGATTTGGGTTTGAGAGCAAGCTGTTGAAAAATCGGTGTCCGCTGGTAATTGAATCCCCACAGCACCAAAAAGAAAAAGACCAGCGCCCCTACTCCATTTGCTAAAGCTTGGAAGGAATATAAAGTCCTGGATTTCCAGCCATTTCGATTTTTGAACCGCATTACAAAAAGGCCCAGAACAAAAAAGACGGTGGCTACAAAAAGGTAAACGCTGGGAAAAGGAAGGTTCCCCAGCGTCAAATCAATTACATTTCTGATTCCGGGAAAAAACAGCCGGGAATAAATCTCGTCTGTTGCCTCCGGATTTTGAATTGCAAAATAGCGAATGACCAGAGCCAAAATTCCCAATAATGCCCAGGACCAATCCCTTTTTGCCATGAATTAATGTGATTAAATCCCCTCTGCCAGAACTTCCTTTACCTCTGGAAGCATTCGGGTGAGCAGGTTTTGAATACCGGCTTTAAGAGTCACAGTGCTGCTTGGGCAGCCTGAACAAGACCCCTGCAAATGCACTTTAACAATGCCGTCCTGAAAAGAATGAAAAACAATGGCGCCACCATCCTGCTCTACCGCGGGTCGAATGTATTCATCTAAAATTCCCTTGATTTTTTTGACGATTTCAGAATCATTCTCATTAAAAAGTGGATCCTTGTCAAAACTGGCCTGAACCGCCAATTGTCCTGACTCAAGATATTGTCTGATGTGATCGCGAATGATGGTCTGGATTTCCGGCCATTCTACTTCCTCAGATTTTGTGACTGTCACAAAATTAGATGCGATAAACACGCGCTGAACCGCTGCAAAATTGAAGAGTTCTTTTGCGAGCTGGCTGTTTTCGGCACTTTCCGCAGTCGGATAATCAAAACTTACCCCATCCTCTACCAACATAAAATTGGCCACAAATTTTAGTGAATTGGGATTGGGATTGGCCTCCATGTAGAGGTGAACGGGTCTGGCTTGAGCTTTCAGCATGGTAAGGGTGTGTTAATACAATAGAAACCAAAAAAGGCTCCGGAAGTTCCGAAGCCTTTAACTTTTAGAAATTTACTTAGGTAACTTCCCTTTGGCAGCATACCAGATACCTCCGTAGAGATGCTTGAGGAAATCGGCATCTTGCCATACAGCGTCGACGTGGCCAAGAGCAGTATAAAAAACCCGGCCTCCTTCAAACTCATGATACCAGGCCATTGGGTGATTAGCTCCCATTGGTTTGGCAGGATCGTAAGTGGTTTCGTCGGCGTTGATCAAGACTTTAATATTCGGATTGATATTTCTGAATTCGTACAATTCGTCAGTCCAAAGCCAGTTATCCGGCAAATGCCAGGTGGATGGATGAGTTTTGTCCAGCACCTGAAGACGCAAAGTCTGCTGTCTTGGATGAGCGAGGAAATAAGCACCGATCATCTGGTTGTACCAAGGCCAATCGTACTCAGTATCAGTAGCTGAGTGGATTCCTACCACGCCTTTGCCACTTTGTACAAATTTTTGAAAAGCTGCTTTTTGCTCGTCATTGAAGATAGTTCCTGTGGTACTCATGAGGACAACGACATCGTAATTGGCAAGTTTCTCGTCAGTAAACTGGTTGGCATCCTCAGTGGTGAACACATTGAACACGTGTTTCTGTGCCAGTTGCTTGATTGCATATACTCCATCCGGAATGGATTGGTGGCGGAAGCCTGCCGTTTTAGAAAAAACCAGAACCCGAATGGGAGGTGTCTGTTGGGCAAAGGCCCCAATGGCTAAGCAGAAAATCAGCGCAAGGGTAAGAATTGTGGGTTTGAGATTCATAGGTTAGGGGTTTTAGTTAATTGTTAATGGTTATTTGTTAAAGTTTGTCTAGAGGCCTTGAAAATTGATCATTGAAAATTGTTTCGGTCTTAATTCTAAAATCTAACTTCTGGCCTCTTGTTTTTAGGATCTTTCTTGTCATGTAATGTTGCTAAGCACTCATTTAACAAGTTCAAACTTTTCGCCTGCTTCTTTGCGTGAAAATGCATTGAAATGCCACCATTCACTACCAATTCCTGTAAAACCTGCCCCGATCATCACTTTTCTGAGGATATCCCGGTTTGAAACATGCGTTTTGGTGATTTTACCCTGGGCCAGCATCTGTTTTTCCTGATCAGGATAAGCAGGATAGCCAAAGTAATCGTAGGCTGTACCCATATCCAAAGGCTTTTCTGAATTATTATCGAAAATGGTCAGATCCACTGCCACACCATAATTGTGCAGGCCGCCAATTTTTGGATCGGCCACATAAAGCGGCTTGATGCTATCTGGCTTGTCCAAGTCATCCCAAAGAATTTGTTGCACACTCAAAGGGCGTACACCATCATAAACCAACAGGGTAAGGTTGGGATATTCTTTTTGTAAACTCGCCTGTGCCTCTTTTAGCATTTGGGCAACGACCGGCTGCAAATAGCATCTGACATGGTCGCCATAAACATCTTTTCCGAAAAAATTATCTTCTGTAGAATACTTCAATTCAACCCGAATTCCAGGAATGACAGTTTCAATATCGACCAAACCTTGAACTATCAGCGTTTTTTCCAACTCGGGGAGTTCTGAATTTTCAGTTTTTTCCACAGGTGAAATAACCGCTTCCCGCTGCTGCTCGGAAAACAATTCCTGCTCGCTTTTCTGAGGTGAAGAACATGCAAAAGGAGCTAAAACAATC
>DATIAI010000758.1:0-7848 GCA_035458065.1 Algoriphagus sp.
GTTTTCGGGATCTGCCCAGACACAAGTTCCTGTAAATCCAGTATGTCCAAAGGTGCTTTTTGAAGCTAATTTGCTTGCCGATCCACCTTTTCCATGCTCAGGCTCAGGTTTATCCCAGCCCCAACCTCGGCGACTCATGGAAGATTGCCGCTTGGTAAAAGCATCTACCGTCTCAGGTTTGATCAGGGAAATATCCCCATAAGTTCCTTTGTTCAGCATCAATTGCATCATCACTGCCAAGTCGTTTGCAGTTCCAAAAAGTCCGGCATGACCTGCCACTCCACCAAACATTGCTGCTCCAGGATCATGGACGTAGCCGTGGACTTGGCGCTTTCTGAAGGCCACATCATTTTCTGTCGGAGCGATCTTGTCCATTGGCATTTTAAGTAAAGGGTTAAAAGTCAAGGTTTTTAACCCCATTGGAGCATAGAAATTTTGGTCCAAAAACTCATCCAAAGGTTGATTGACGATTCGCTCGATGACTGCCTGCATGAAATACATGGTCAGATCAGAATAGACATACTTATGCGGTTTTGGGAGCAAGTCGGATTTCACAGTCCAGTTCCAGATGCTATCTCGGAGTGCATCTCTTCCATACATGTCATTGGACACAGGACGGGTAAATCCAGGCTCCGGCCTCGGCTTGTAATAGTCTCCTCGCCATTGTCCGGATTGGACTGTATGAACATAGTGAGGGATGAAGGATTTCAGTCCAGCCTCGTGAGTGAGGACATCTTTTAATACAAGGTTTGCTTTGTTGGTACCTTTTAACTCAGGCAAATAGTGCCCCAAGGTTTTGTTCATGTCCAGCTCACCTCGGCTGTGAAGGAACATTGCTGCCTGAGTGGTGGCCAATACTTTGGTAATCGAAGCTAAATCGTAAACAGTTTCCGCAGTTACTGGTGTGGTCTTTTTGTAATCGAGGTGTCCATAAGATTTCTGGAAGACCACTTTTCCATCTTTCATTACCAGGACATTTGCTCCGGGAGCGGCTTGAACGAGAATCATCCGGTCAGCCACAGCATCAATTTTTTCCAATGTTTTGCTGTCCAAGCCGACACTTTCGGGGGATCCGTAGGAAATGCGGTTCGCAGCCTCAAGGTACCCACCTACACCGTGTGAATATTGTCCACTGACAGTAACAGGTAAAATTCCTTTGCCGGGTCTGCCGCCAAAAAGCACCTGTGGGGTTAACTTTTGAGTTTCCGACGAGTTTTCATAAGCCAAAACCACATTCCCAAAGCCTTCCAAAGCCTTGGCACCATAAGCATTTCCAAAAAGGACAGTTACTACCTTTTGTCTTTTTTCAAGCTCCCGAATTAACTGAATATCCCCGGGAGCAATTCCAAATGCCCTTTGTGGGCTATTGGTCACTCCCATCAGTCCGACTACCACTACATCGTAATCCTCGAGCTGCTTCATCAGATTGTAATGAGCAGATTCTCCGGCAGCTTTTTGTACAGTGAAGTGGTCAACCGCTGTATAGTTTTTTAAGTATTGGCTGAAAATTTTCCCATCGTCACCTATCGAAAGGCTGGCGAATTTAGTAAGATCAAGGTTTTTGAAGGGTAGAAGTTCTCCCTTGTTTGTTGCAACGGTGATGGATTCTGCATAGAGCTTTTCGATCACTGCACTGGTTTTTGGGGTATTGAGTCGCTCTGCGATCTTATAAGTATCAATGGGTTTGTATTGATCCAAGCCCGCCCAATATTTTGCTTTGAGGATTTTCTTGACTCTCCGGTTGATTTCGGATTCGGTGATTATTCCTCGGTCCACCGCATCCTTGATCAAGGTCTTTGCTTTGGGGACATCCTGTGAATACAGTAGCACGTCATTTCCTGCCAGGAGCGCTTTTAGATCCACTTCTCCAGGTTTGCTGAAATTTGCTACGCCTTTCATATTCAATGCATCTGTAAAGATCAGGCCCTGAAAGTTCATTCGTTTTTGAAGCAAATCAGTAACGATTGGTTTTGAAAGACTGGTGGGGATATTGGAGCCATTGTCCAGGCTTGGTACATTAAGGTGGGCGACCATGACTGACATCAAGTCTTCCCGGAAAAGCTCCTGATAGGGGTAGAGATCAATATCCCAAATTCTTTTTTCCGGGTGATTGATTACAGGGAGTGCATAGTGGCTGTCCGTTTCGGTATCTCCATGACCCGGGAAATGCTTGGCATTTGCGATGATTCCGTTGTCCTGAAGGCCTTTCATATAGGCTACTGCGCGGCGCGTGACCATTTCTTTGTTTTCTCCAAAGGCGCGGTATCCGATTACAGGATTATCGGGATTGGAGTTGACATCCACCACCGGTGCAAAGTTGATGTGCATTCCGAGTTCTTTGAATTGACGGGCGATTTCAGAGCCCATTTCATAGATCAATTCCGGGTTTTGAATTGCTCCCAAGGTCATTGCTTTTGGGAAATTAGGTACCGAATCCAAGCGCATTCCGATTCCCCATTCGGCATCCATGGCAATCAGCAAAGGGGTCTTTGCCTGGGCTTGATAATAATTGGTCAATCGGGCCTGTCGGTTGGGACCTCCCTGGAAAAAAATCAGACCTCCCAGGTTCTCAGTTTTTACCAGATTGCTGATTTCATCGACGTGGCGTTGGTCTTTATTGGAGTAGGCTGCAACCATAAACAGTTGGCCTAATCTATCCTCAAAACTCAGGGAATTGAAGACACTGTCTACCCAAATTTCTTGACTCAATCGATCCTTGGAAATCAAAGGATCTTCATTTGCAACAAAGGGGTCAACTTTTCCGGAAGTGAATAATCCCATCAAAATCAGAAAAGATAACAGGCTCCAATGCTTTTTATTCATGACTGAGATCAATTTTTAATCCTTAACTTTCAAAATATATTTGTGATGGCGACGGAAGAAGTTGCTTCCAGATGTCCCTAGTCGCTTCTGCACATTGGAAAGAGGGACAATTAATTGAATATAGTGAAGATTGGGAAACATTGAATATCCTTTAAGGCTAAAAAACGTAGAAAAGTGATCTGCGGTATTTCCCTTACCCAAGTACTGGTTAAATTAATTCCGAAACCTTATCCCAAGCACCCGCCAAAAAATAACCCATGAAATCTAGCATGACGAAAATGTCACATTTTGAGAACATTTTCACCGAGTGAGATTCCATCTGAACATTGAGAAACAAATAATAAACTGATGAAATTCCCATCCATCTTTCGCACAGCATCACCCATGCGATTTGATATCAAGCCCAGGTATTACGATCCAATCAAGGAAGAACTTGAGGAGCGTACTTCCAGAATCAAACGAGAACTGGAGGAACAGGGGGTATTGGAGCAAGAAGAAAGAGATAGTCCCAAAGGTCATGGAGGCGGGATTCGCGGATCTTTTTCCCAACATCGTGGGATAAAGCCAAAAGACTCAAACATGTTCAACTCCACGGCCATGATCAGAACAATTCTGTTCTTTGCGATGGTCATCGGGACTTTTGGATACATATATGTCGGTCCGGAGATTTTATATTATCTGCTTTACGGAGCAATCCTAATTGGAAGTATATATTATTTGTTTAGATTTTTAAAAAAGGGGAAAGATGACTGACATCATCCAGCTTCTTCCGGATGCAATTGCCAATCAGATTGCAGCCGGTGAAGTAGTTCAGCGCCCTGCTTCCGCACTTAAAGAACTTTTAGAAAACTCAGTCGATGCAGGAGCCACGCATGTTCAAGTGGTCATCAAAGATGCCGGCAAGCAATTGATCCAGGTGATTGATAACGGCAAAGGTATGTCAGCTACAGATGCAAGGATGAGCTTTGAGCGGCACGCCACATCCAAAATCCGGACTTCTCAAGATCTGTTTGCCATCCGGACTTTTGGCTTCCGGGGAGAGGCCTTGGCATCAATTGCGGCAGTTGCCCAAGTAGAACTCAAGACCCGTCAAATAGATTCGGAGCTGGGTACAGTGATCCAAATAGAAGGATCTGAAGTGAAAAAACAGGAACCTGTCGCTGTTCCAGTAGGAACTTCTGTCGCAATGAAAAACCTCTTTTTCAATGTACCCGCGCGTCGGAATTTCCTAAAATCCAATCCGGTCGAAATGCGCCACATCGTGGATGAGTTTCAGCGGGTTGCACTTTCTTATCCGGAAGTTGCATTTTCGCTTTTTCAGCAGGATATGGAGGTTTTCAGTCTCCCTGCGGGAAAGCTGAGCCAGAGAATAGTCGGACTTTTCGGAAAAAATTACCAGGGACAATTGGTTCCCTGCGATGAGGAAACACCTCATGTCAATGTCAAAGGTTACATCGGAAAACCAGAACATGCGAAAAAGACCCGTGGGGAGCAGTTTTTCTTTGTCAACAACCGGTACATCAAGAGTTCTTACTTGCATCATGCAGTGAGTTCGGCTTTCGAAGGCCTGATTCAAAATGACCAGCATCCGTTTTACGTTCTCTTTCTCGATATTGATCCGGCACATATTGATATCAATGTGCACCCAACCAAAACCGAAATCAAGTTTGACGACGAGCGGACAGTGTATGCGGTGATCCGTTCTGCCGTCAAGCAGGCTTTGGGAGCACATCACGTGATGCCTTCTCTGGACTTTTCCTTGGACGTCAATTTTCAGGAAAACTGGACCAATAATCCTGAAACCAAAGTGCAGGTAGATCGAGAATACAGCTACAAAACATTCAATACGCCTGAGTTTAAACAGTCCTCTGTTTCGGGCTGGGAGCGACTTTTTGAGGGGAACTTTAATCCTGCTCCGGCTGCATCCCAAAAGCCTGAGGAAGAGCAGGAAATCCTGACTTTCCCAAGCCGAGCTTCTGCCGATGAGCCTAGATTTATGATTCAGCCTCAGGAAACAGAAGCCACCGGAACCACTTTTCAGGTGGAGTTGAGCTACATCGTGGCGCAACTTTCCTCCGGAATGCTGATTATTGACCAGCAATCGGCTCACGAAAGAATCCTGTATGAGCGATATATCAAGCAACTTCACTCTTCTCTCGGAGCATCCCAGCAGTGCCTTTTTCCTCCGACTGTCCAACTGAATGCCGGTGATTTTGCATTGGTGATGGATATGCTGCCTGAACTTCACAGCTTGGGTTTTGTGGTTGAGGAGTTTGGGAAAGACACTGTTCTAATCCAGGGTGTTCCTGCCGATATTGCCGTGAAAAATGAAAAAGAGCTCTTCGAGGGATTGATCGAACAGTTCAAAAATTTCAAGAATCAGCTTTCTTTGGACAAAAGGGAAAATCTCGCAAGGTCACTTTCCCGTAGATCATCAATCAAGAAAGGGCAAAAACTCAACTCACAGGAAATGGAAACCCTCGTAGGGCAACTTTTTTCCTGTCAAAACGCAAACTATTCCCCTGCCGGGAACAAAACTTTTGTGAAATTGGATTTAAATAGCATTCACTCCTTCTTCGGAAAATAGCATGTTTAGAAATATTACTCCGGTCGTACAAAATCTCCTGCTGATAAACATCGTCGTATTTGTTGTCGCCAACTTTGTATTCCCCGTCCTCAATGAATGGTTTGCGCTTTATTACCTTCAAAGCTCCCTTTTCAAACCTTTTCAATTTCTGACTTACATGTTTATGCATGCCGATTTTTGGCATTTGTTCAGCAACATGTTCGGTCTTTTGATATTTGGTCCATTGCTAGAGCAGTTTTTGGGTCCAAAGAAATTATTTATCCTTTGGATGGTTTGTGGTGTCGGAGCAGGGGTACTATATTCCGGTTATTCCATGTACGAATACAAAAATCTGGAAGAGAAAGTCCTGGCTTTTGAAGGAAATCCGGATCCTGAATATTTCAACAAACTGGTCTTGGAAAACCGGGGGTACTTTTCACCAGAAGTATTTGATTTCGTGGATCAATACAGCAGAAATCCTGGAGATCCAGTGTATATTGATCGGGCGGCAAAGACCTTGGACGCGATCCTCAGACTTCAGGCAAACCAACCAATGGTTGGAGCTTCGGGAGCGCTTTTTGGGATTTTGGTAGCCTTCGCCATGCTTTTTCCAAACACTCAGCTCTTCCTGTTGTTCCCACCAATGCCAGTCAAAGCAAAATATTTGGTTGGAGCGTATGCACTTTATACGATTTATAACGTATTCGTAAACAGTCCCACAGACAACGTGGCTCATTTTGCCCACTTGAGTGGACTGATCATCGGGGCAGTGCTGGTATATAATTGGAAAAAAGACAGAAACTCATTCTATTGATATGTACGGTAGCTTTTGGGAAAACCTGAAAAATGCCTTTCGGCACAGCGACAACAGCCTTTATAAGCTGATTGCGATCAATATTTTGGTGTTTTTTGTTCTTCTGGTTGTAAGAGTTCTCTTGACTATCAGCGGATTGGAAGGACTGTACAAGACGGGTCTTAGCTACCTGATGATGCCAGCTTCCTTACCGAAGCTTGCCACTCAGCCTTGGACTTTGTTTTCCTACATGTTTTTGCACGAAGGGGTTTTTCATATCCTTTTCAATATGCTGTTTTTGTATTGGTTTGGCTTATTGATCCATCAATACCTGGGTAGCAGAAAGCTGGTGAATCTGTACATTCTTGGGGGCCTTTTCGGAGGGATTTTTTATGTTTTGATCTACAATCTGGCTCCTTACTTCAGCGCCTCAGTGGATACTTCGATGATGCTTGGTGCAAGTGCCGGAGTTTTTGCCATCGTGGTTGGTGCGGCAACTTTGACTCCGAATACCACCTTCTTTTTGATTCTGCTTGGCCCGGTCAAGATCGTTTACATTGCTGTATTTTATGTGATTTTGTCTTTTGCCAATTCCATCGGATCGAATGCCGGTGGTGAAATCGCCCACTTGGGGGGAGCTTTGTTAGGTTACCTTTATATTGTTCAGCTGCGCAAAGGGAATGATTTGGGGCTTCCAGTACAGAAGGTTGGAATTTTCTTTGAAAATCTTTTCGATCGAAACCGAAGCAAGGTCAAAGTCAGCTATCGCAAAGCAAAAACAACCAGTGCCGGTGGTTTTGGCAGCTTTGCAACCAAATCCAGCTCAGCTCCGGTTTCCAAAACCCAAGAGACAACCCAGGAGGAAATCGATCAGATCCTTGACAAAATTGCCGCAAAGGGCTACGATGCCCTTTCCAAAGAGGAGAAGCGAAAATTGTTTGAGTTTAGCAAGAAGTAGGAGGAAGGAAATTGGGAGGAAGGAAGTAAGGAGGTTTAAATTTTTCAGTCCAATCTTCAGTTAAATTATTTTTGGCTTAAAGCGGAAATGCCAATCCAATTCGGAATCCGGATTCCTGAGGAACTTGACTTTGGAATTTGAATTCGGTGCTCAATCCAACCCATTCGGTCAACACGATGTAGGCACCAACTCCGGCATTTGCTCCGACGTAGTCTTTTTTCGTCCCTGCTTGTCCGGGTTGTGTATTTTGAAAAGTTTGACTGTAGCCAGCCATAAAATAAAGTTGTGAGGGTCCTTCTGTGACATAATAACGGAGATCAAAACTGAAATTGCTCGCGTTACCAACTTCCGGAAAATGTTTGGTATAGCTGGGCATTACAGCAAATCGATCCGCAAAAAAGAATTCTACTCCTCCGGCAACGCCAAATTCATTGTATTTAAGACCAAAAGTTCCCAACGCATGGATTCGTGCATCTCCCTTTTCTTGAGCATTTACATGAATAGCGAAACCTGCAAGCAGTAGAAAGATCAGCAGTACTTTTTTCATTTTTCTTGATTTAAACGAAAAAGGTAAATGGCTTTCCTGAGCTTTGCAAATGCCTATTCTAGGATCTTGACCAAGCGGCCAAGTCGGCCTTCTTCATCCATTCCCTCAATAATCACCAGCAATCGTTTAGCTGCATCAGTATTGTAAAATTCGAAATGAGC
>DATIAI010000759.1:0-5276 GCA_035458065.1 Algoriphagus sp.
CGACACGGGATGAAAAAGACACCGTCCGGGGCAGGGCAAATACGCTCCGTGAATTTCTGACCTTGGACAAAAAGGAAAATATTTTCGATCATCCTGAGATCAAGGATGCTTTGGATTTGTGTCTTTCCTGCAAGGGCTGTACTGCGGAATGCCCTTCCAATGTGGACATGGCAAGCATGAAAGCAGAATTTCTCTATCAATATCAAAAGACGCATGGAGTTCCGCTTCGCTCCAAAGCTTTTGCATACATCAACGAACTTAATGAATTGGGTTCCAAAATGTCAGGAATCGCCAATTTCTTCCTTGGAAATAAAGCTACCGGTGGTCTTATGAAGTCGATTTTGGGAGTTGCTCCTGAGCGAAATCTACCGGAAATCAGCTCGGTTAGCTTGAGAAAGTGGTTCAAAAACAACTATCCCACACTTCCAGGAGCCGGGAAACCTATCAAATCCGTCTATTTCTTTGTAGATGAATTCACCAACCACAACGATACCCAGGTCGGGATCAAGGCGATTTCGCTTTTGAAAAAGCTAGGGTACGAAGTAAAAATTGTCGACCACGATGAAAGCGGTCGCTCGGCTCTTTCCAAAGGGCTTTTACCAAAAGCCAAAAAGCATGCTGAGGCAAATGTTCGGATCTTTGACAAGCTGATTGATGGAAATACGCCTTTGATCGGGATCGAGCCTTCTGCACTATTGAGTTTCAGAGATGAATATCCGAGGATTGTCAGTTCTGACTTGGTGCCTGCAGCAAAGAAGCTCAAGTTTCATGTGAAGTTGATCGACGAGTTTTTGGGCCAGGAGATTGCAGCCGGAAATATCAAATCCGAATCCTTCACTACCAAAACCCAAAAAATTAAACTGCACGGACACTGTCATCAAAAGGCTTTATCGTCTTTGAATTGGACACAAAAAATCCTTTCTCTTCCATCAAATTATAGTGTGGAAACTATCGCAAGCGGCTGCTGCGGAATGGCGGGTTCATTTGGATACGAGGCTGAACATTACGAGGTATCACAACAGGTAGGTGAATTAGTGCTTTTTCCTGCAGTAAGGAAAGCAGAGGCAGATACTCTGATTGCTGCACCGGGTACTTCGTGTCGCCATCAGATTGCGGATGGAACAGGCCGAAAAGCCAAGCATCCCGTGGAGATTCTTTGGGAAGCCTTGAGGGATTGATTTCGGGTTTGTTGAGACATAAACCGGGGCGACAGAGATATTGAGGGACGCGCTTAACCTTTGAGGTTTTTTAACCTCGAAGGTTTTCTGGTTGATATCCTTCCCATTCATGTCCTTCGGGGTTACAAATCCCGAGAAGCATTAATAGTGAATTAACTCGGATCCACATCCACGATCCATCTTACAGACCTGAATTCCGGTCGGGACTGAAGTTCTTCCAGAATTTTCCCCAGACTTTCTTTAAAGACGCTTTGCGTATTCCCATTTCGATCCAGCTTGATCATACTTTCAAACTGATATTGATTTTTGATCCTGGCAATAATCCCCTTTTCAGGCCCAAGCACAATTTTTTTTGCAGAGATATTTGCCATTTCCCGATGTAGGGCATGTGCTGCTTTTTCCGCGATCTTGAAGTCGGAATGTCGGGTCGTGATTTTCACCAATTTGACATAGGGAGGGTAAAAGAACTTCTTCCGGTCAAACATCTCTTGACGGAAAAACTCAAAGTAATCCCCTTTGATTACCTTTTCGAAAATCTCGTTTTCCGGATTTCGGGTTTGTATGATGACTTGCCCCATCACTTCTCTTCGACCAGCACGACCAGCAACCTGGGTGATTTGTTGATAGGCTCGTTCACCTGCACGGAAGTCCGGGAAATTCAAAATCCGGTCTCCATCCCAAATTCCAACCACAGTGACTTTTCCAAAATCAAGTCCCTTGGTAATCATTTGTGTGCCTACCAAAATATCAATTTGCCCGGCTCCAAATTCGTCCAAAAGCCGCTGATAGCCGAACTTGTTTCGGGTGGTATCGAGATCCATTCTTCCCATTCTGGCTTCAGGGAAAAGCAAACTCAGCGATTCCTCAATCCGCTCCGTTCCCATTCCCATAGTCGTCAATTGTGTACTTCCGCATGCTGGGCAGGCTTGGGGCACTTTTTCTTTGTAGCCGCAATAGTGGCAGCGCATCTCCTCAGCAAACTGATGATAAGTCAAACTCACATCGCATTGCACGCATTGCCCAGTCCAACCGCAATCTTCGCATTGAATGTAAGGGGAGTAGCCCCGGCGATTTTGAAAGATCAGCACTTGCTCCTGCTTGTCAAGTGCGGCCTGGATTTTTTCCCGCATCATTCGAGTTGAGTCCAACTTGAGCAAGTTCTTCTTGCGATCTCCTGCTAAATCGGCCAAGTGATATTGCGGCATAGTGGCATCCCCGAATCGATGGTTGATTTCCACATAGCCATATTTGCCTTGATTGGCATTGAAAAAGGATTCAAATGAAGGTGTCGCCGAACCCAAAAGTGTTCTTGCCTGATGAAAATACGCCAACATCGTCGCCGCATCACGGGCGTGAAATCTCGGAGCCGGGTCAAATTGCTTGTAACTGGGTTCATGCTCCTCGTCCACTATAATCAGCCCCAGACTATCGAATGGAAGAAAAATGGAAGAACGGACTCCTACCACAAATGAAAATCTGCCGGACAAAACGCCGTTCCAAACTTCCACCCGCTCGTTGTCTGAATATTTGGAATGGTAGACGCCCATTTGCGAACCGAAGACTTTTTTTAATCGACTGACAATCTGGGTAGTAAGGGCGATTTCCGGTAAAAGCAACAACACCTGGGAACCGCTTTCCATCACTTCCTGGATCAGTTTGATGTAGATTTCGGTCTTACCGCTTCCGGTAACTCCGTGAAGCAAAACGGTCTGTTTACTGTCGAAATGTCCTTTGATTTCCTCCAGGGCAGCCTGTTGGGTTGAAGAAAGGTCAGAAGCTTCTTTCTCTGGTTCTTCTTCCTGAAGTCGGTTTACGACCTGTTTGAAAGATTCAAAAACCTCATTTTTGATCAGCGTCTTTAAAGAACTTTCAGAATCTCCTTCTTCCAAAAGGGTTGCTTTGTCGACTCCTTTTTCGTTCAACTTTGGCTTTTGGAAAACCGGTACATCACGGAGGTATTTTAAGAGCAGAGATTCTTGTTTTGGTTTACCCTTGAAGCTTTCGAATACTGCTTCCAAAGCGGATTTGCTTTCCGCAATTTCTTTATTGAGACGAATTCGGGTTTCGACTTTGGGAGTATATTTTTCTTGGACTTTTTCAAAAATCAAGATGGCCTCTTTGGCCACGAGACTTTTTAAAATCGGGTGAATAGTCTTGATTCCTAAAATTTTTTCGCAGTCCTCGTAGCTGATTTCTTCTGATTTTTCCAGGGCTTCCAAGATTTTTTCCTCCCGATTATCCAAAGGATATTTACTCTCTTCCCGGTCAAAATTGGGATTGATCTGAATTTTGCTTTCGCTGGAAAGTCTCAAACCAGAAGGCAATGCCGCGTGCATCACTTCACCGATATGACAGCAATAATACTCCGCCATCCAAACCCAAAATCGGATCTGAAGTGGGTTTACGCTGGGTTGGACGTCCAAAATATCCAGAATCGGTTTTGCTTCGTAGGCTTGAGGAGGTTTGTTGTGAACCTTACCGATGATGCCGGTCAAGACCTTCTTTTTACCAAATTGCACAATTACCCGAGAACCAATCTGCACCTGAGGTTTTAGATTAGCCGGGATTTTATAAGTAAACATTTTTGGAATCGGGACAGGCAGGATGATATCGGCGAAGTTGTTTCCGCTTTCCTTTTCAAAAAAATCCTGGTCTCCAAACAGACTTTCCACCAAATCAGGCTAAATAGGGTAATTGAGATGCAGCTTCCTCCAAAGTACTCACCGGCTTTTGGCAGGCGTGATCGAAGCAAACATAAATTAAAGCATTTCCAATTGAATCGGGCGTTTTGCCCTGCAGAATTGGGGCAGTTTGTGTCAAAGTTTCTGACCAGCCGACAATTAGATTTGGGAAATAGGTTGATTGAATTTCTCTGACTTTTGATTCCGCGCCTTTTCCAACGATTCCGATTTCGGCAGTTGGCACCAGACTTTCCAAATAAAAATGTGCCCAATTGCAGAGAAAACCAGGTTCTTTGATGATCAGCTCTTTCATGCCACCTAGCATTTTTGAGGCGATTTCTGAATATTTTTCCTGATAGGTAAAAAGCGAAAGCCGATGAAGATTCCGGGCCATGATGGAGTTGGATGCGGGAATTACATTGTCAAAAAGCTCTTTTTTATTGGCAATGAGTTTTTCGGCTTTTGGATTGTTGAAAAAGAAAAAGCCATCACTTTCATCGTAGAATTCAGCTATGCTAAATTCAACCAATTGCTGTCCAAAGTCCAGCCATTCAGAATTTCCACTCGCCTCAAATCCCATCAAACTTGCCCGAATCACAGCTGAATAGTCTTCCAAAAAAGCGGGAGTATAGGCTTGACCATTTTTGTAAGCCCGGTGTAAAACTCCGTTTACCACCATCTTTTCTTTAATGAATTCCAAGTTTCTTAAAGCCAATTCAAGCATTCGCTTTTCTCCGGTTGCATAAAATGCCTGAATCAACCCGGCAGACATCAGGCCGTTCCAGCCTGCCAAAACTTTATCATCTTTTCCGGGATAGATCCGTTGATTTCTGACTTTGAGAAGTTGAGCTTTGACTTGGTTGAGTTTTTCCAAAAGTTCTTCCTCAGTCATTCCAAACTGGGTTGCGACATCTAAATAAGGTTGAGTTTGGAATAGAATATTGACTTCATCTTCCCAATTTCCACCTGGCTTAAGGTTGTAAAGTTTGCTTAGCCAAGGCATCTCATTTGGGACGATTTCGGCCAGTTCTTCATAGGTCCAAGTGTAGAATTTCCCTTCCACACCTTCGCTGTCTGCATCTTGGGCAGAGTGAAATCCACCTTCTTCCTGAAGCATTTCGGCCTCCAGCCAGTTGACAGTCTCTATGACTTTTTCCAAGAAAAAGGTATCCTTGCTTACCTGGTATGCTTTTGCAAAAAGTTCAAGCAACTGACCGTTGTCGTAAAGCATCTTTTCGAAGTGTGGCGCAAACCATTCGCCATCGACGGAATAGCGCGCAAATCCACCTCTAAGCTGATCGTAAATTCCGCCCATTCCAATCTTTTTCAAGGTAAAAAAGACCTTTTCTTTCAATTCTGAATTTTTGCTCAGCAGTGCATAATCCAACAAAAAGTTCCAGATCGCAGGCATGGGGAA